>DATLUW010000347.1:0-3924 GCA_035577825.1 Actinomycetota bacterium
GAGCATCGACGTCTTGCCGGCGCCGTTCAGCCCGATCACCATCAGCCGCTCGCCGCGCCCGACGTCGAACGACACCTCCTCGAACACCAGCGGCCCGCCATAGCCCTTCGCCAGCTCCTCGACGACCAGCGACACGCGGCCGCTGTGGGGCGGATCGGGGAACCGGACGCGGTACTTCCGCTCGCGACGACCGACCGTGACCTGGTTGGCGCGCATGCGTTCGACCCGGGTGTCGAGCGACTTCGCCTTGCGGGCGCGCTTCTCGGTCGAGTGGCGCATCGAGTCGGCCAGGGAACGGAGGCGTTCGATCTCGGAGGCCTGGCGGGCGGCGACCTTGGCGCGGCGCTCTTCGTCGCGCTTGCGCGACTCGCGGTACTGCGAGTACGTCCCGCGGTACTCGACGATCTCGCCCTCGTCGAGGTGCAGGACCCGCGTGATCGAACGGTCGAGCAGCCCGATGTCGTGGCTCACGACCAGAAGCGCCCCGCGGTATGAGACCAGGAACTTCATCAGCCAGTGCTTCGCGTCGACGTCGAGGTGGTTGGTCGGCTCGTCGAGCAGCAGCAGGTCGCTCCCGGCGAACAGGATGCGCGCGAGCTCGACGCGGCGCCGCTCGCCGCCGGACAGCACGGCCACGGGAAGATCGATGCGGTCCGCGGTGAGCCCGAGGCCGGCCACGATCCGCCGGGCCTCCGAGTCGGCCGCATAGCCACCCGCGTCGCGGTAGGACTCCTCCTGTCGCGAGAACTTGGCGATCCGCTGATCGGTGGGGCGTTCCTCCATCTGCAGGCGCGACTTCTCGAGGTCGACCGCCGCCTGCGCGAGGCCGCGCGCCTCGAGGATGTGCGTGAGCGCCGTGTGGCCGGCGCGCTCCCGCGCCAGCGGTTCCTGCGGGAGGTAGCCGAGCGCGCCGGTTCGCTGAACCAGACCGCCGGCGGAGGGGGCCTCGCCGCCGAGGGTCCTCAGCAGCGAGGTCTTGCCGGCGCCGTTCCGCCCGACCAATCCGACCTTGTCGCCGGCGCGCAGGGTGAACGACGCGCCCTCCACCACGAAGACGCCGCCGACCTCGACGGACAGATCGCGAACCTGCAGCACACCGACCAGTATGCGCGGTCGAGGCCGCCGTTCACGCCGGGCCGCAGTCGCGTGCGAACTACGACAGCTGCGAGAGGTCCGCGCACTTGGCACGGATGCCCTCGGCGGCCTCGCGGAGCTTGGCGATCTCGTCGTCGGAGAGGTCGAGCTCGACGATCTCCTCCACGCCGCCCCGTCCGAGCTTCGCCGGCACGCCCACGTACACATCGGAGATGCCGTACTCGCCGGTCGTCCACGCGCACACCGGGAGGACCTCCTTGGTGTCGCCGGCGATGGCGTTCACCATCTGGGCGACCGAGGCGCTCGGCGCGTAGTAGGCGCTGCCCTTCTTCAGCAGGCCCACGATCTCGGCGCCGCCGTCGCGCGTCCGCTGGAACAGGCGCTCGAGCGTCTCGTCGTCGACCAGGTCGGAGAGTGGCTTGCCGTCCACCGTCGCGTGGCGCGGGAGGGGAACCATCGAGTCGCCGTGCGAGCCGAGTGTCATCGCCTCGACCTTGGTGGGCGACACGCCGGTCTCCTCCGCGACGAAGTACCGCAGCCGGGCCGAGTCGAGCACCCCGGCCATGCCCATCACGCGTTCCTTCGGGAACCCGGTCACGTCGGCCGCGAGGTAGGTCATCTCGTCGAGCGGGTTGCTGACGACGATCACGACGGCCTCCGGCGACTCCGACGCGACCGACGACGCGACCGCGCGCATGATCCCGGCGTTCTTCTCGAGCAGGTCCATGCGGCTCATGCCCGGCTGGCGCGGCAGCCCGGCTGTGATGACCACGATGTCCGAGCCGGCGGTGTCGGCGTAGTCGTTCGTCCCGGTGATGTTCGGCTCGAACCCCTCGACCGGGGCCGACTCCTTCATGTCGAGCGCCAGCCCCTGGGGCAGGCCCTCGATGATGTCGATCAGCACGACGTCGTCGGCCAATCCCTTCTGCACCACGCGCATGGCGGTCGTCGCACCGACGAACCCGCTCCCGACGATCGTCACCTTCATGTCGCTGTCGTCTCCTCGTCGTCGATCGGCCGGCCGCGGGGAGCCTACGAGCCCGCGGCCGCCTTGTCGCAGGCCTGCGCGCGCAGCGCCCGCTGGAGCTGGTCGCGGCCCTCGACGAGCGTCCGGGCGATCGGCCCGGGGACGCGCTCGGCGTCGAGGTGTGCGTCGGTGGCCTCGACGACCGATTCGTCGATGAGGTGCCCCGGGTACATTCCGCGGGCGAACGCCACCGCCACCTCGAGCGTCCGGTCCTGCCACATCGGCGCCAGCTGGTCGAAGTACGGCTGCACGTAGTCGCGGAGCACGTCCTCCTGGCCCGCCCGCTGGAACCCGCGCATCTTGGCCTGGAACGTCGCCATGGGCAGCGTCGCGTCGCCGGTGATCGACGCCCACGCATCGGCCTTTGCCTCGGCGGTCGGCCGGGAGGCCAGCGCCTGCGCCGCGTACCGCTTCCCGTAGTCGGTCGGGTCCCGCTGCAACTCGGCCTCGATCTCCGCGGCGTCGGCGTGGCCGCCCTCGGCGAGCGCCAGCAGGAGGTGCCACCGGAACTCGGTGTCGACGGCCAGCCCGTCGATCACGCGCGAGCCGTCGAGCAGCCCGCGGACGACGCCGACGTGCGCGTCCCCCACGGCCACCGGGGCGAACGCCCGCGCCCAGGCGAGCTGGAAGTCGCTCGCCGGCTCGGCCTGCTCCAGCGCCTCCAGGGCGAACGACGCGTAGCGCTCCCGGGCCGCATCCAGATTCGACGGGTCGCCGTATGCCACGATCGACGCGGCGAGCTGCCCCAGGATTCGCTGCACCACGCCGATGTCGGTCTCCGCGTGGATGTTCCGCAGCACGAGCTCCAGGAACTCCCGCGTCGGCGTCTCCGCGTCGCGGACCATGTCCCACGCGGCGCCCCACGCGAGCGCCCGCGCCAGCGGGTCGCGCAGCGCGCCCAAGCGCTCCACTACGGTGTCGAGCGAGCGTTCGTCCAGGCGGATCCGCGCGTACGTCAGGTCGTCGTCGTTGACCAGCACGAGGTCGGGCACGCGTTCGCCGACCAGCTCGCCGACGTCGGTCGTCGGCCCGGCGATGTCGAGCTCCACGCGCTTGCGCCGCACCAGCCCGCCGTCGTCGGTCGCGTCGTACAGCCCGACCGCAAGGCGGTGCATGCGCAGGATCGGGTGCTCGGGAGGCGCCTCCTGCGTGACCCGGAACGACGTGAACTCACCCGCGTCGCCGGCGTCGAACGCCGCGCGCAGCACGTTCACGCCGGTCGTCTGCAGCCACTCCTTCGACCACGCGTGGAGGTCGCGCCCGCTGGACTCCTCCAGGGCCGTCAGGAAGTCCGAGAGGTCGGTGTTCCCGTACTGGTGCTTGCGGAAGTATCCGGCCAGCCCCTGCAGGAACTCCTCCTCGCCGACCCAGGCGACGAGCTGCCGCAGCACGCTGGCGCCCTTGGCGTACGTGATGCCGTCGAAGTTCGTGTGGATGGCCTCGGTGTCCGGCATGTCGGCAACGATCGGGTGGGTCGACGGCAGCTGGTCCTGGTAGTACGCCCACGTCTTCTCGCTGTTGGCGAACGTCGTCCACGCGCCCCGCCACCGCGTCGCCTGCGTCTCGCAGAGCACCGACATGAACGTGGCGAACGACTCGTTCAGCCACAGGTCGTCCCACCACCGCATGGTCACGAGGTCGCCGAACCACATGTGCGCCATCTCATGCAGCAGCGTCTCCGCGCGGCGCTCGTAGGCGTAGTCGGTGGTCTTCGACCGGAAGACGTAGTCCTCCAGGATCGTCACGCAGCCGACGTTCTCCATCGCCCCGGCGTTGAACTCCGGCACGAACAGCTGGTCGTA
>DATLUW010000348.1:0-2348 GCA_035577825.1 Actinomycetota bacterium
CACCCATTCCTCGCAGGTCTCGATGAACCAGTCGTCGTAGAGCCGAGCGACATCGGCCTCGAGCAGGGTGAGCTCGCGTTCGACCACCGAGAGCAGGGCCTGCAGGACCCTGCCCTGTTCGGCGTCGCGCTGGCGGTACACCGCGGGCAGCAGGTCGAACACCCGCGTGCCGGTCACCTCACTCACGGCCCGGTCGAGGACGACCTCGATCGCCGTGGACTCCGACGTCATCGCCCCGCCTCCACGCGCGCCGCGACCATCACGGGGTCATCTCCTCGAGCGTGATCGCGGACCCGTCGACGAGGAGCAGCTGCGCCGCCAGGATCTCGGTCCCGTCGAGGTGCGCGCGGTCGGCGCCCAGCACCTCGTCGAGCCCCTCGACGGCGGGACCGGCCGACACGGGGTCCACGATGAACAGCAGGTCCAGGTCGGTCGCGACAACGCCGGCCACGCCCTGGATCACCGTGATCACCTCGGCCGCGGTGACCGACTGCCCGAACGCGCGACGGTCGAAGGAGAACGCGTCGTCGACCGTGATGCGGACGCGGCCGAGCACGTCGTCCGGGCCGTACGCGGGGTCGATCAGGACCTTCGCCGACGTCCGAAACTCGAGGGGCCGGTAGCTCCCGATCCGGACCTCCTCGATCGGATCCCGGCCGGCGTCGACGGCAGCGCGGAGGCTCTGCGCGAGCTTCGACGTCGGATCGACCGCCGCGCCGCCGGGCGCGGCCACCGTGAGGTGCACGATGCTCCGCCGCCCGTCCCAGATGGACGACGCCTGCGCCTTCGCGATCCCGACGAAGGCCCGGGCGAAGTCCTCGTAGTCCTGCAGCGACACGATGCGGTCCATGGTGAGGACGGTCAGCGGCGCGTTCGAGCGGGCCTCGTCGAGCGCCTCGCCGGCCGTGCCGCCCGACGCCTCTACGGGGTTGGTCACGCCGCGGATGCCGAGTGGCCGCGTCTGCATCAGCGTCAGGCTCCCGGCCCGGACGTTGCCGTCGGGCCCCAGGCCGAACCGGTACGTGGCCCGGACGTTCTCCTGGCCCGTGGGCAGGCGCGCGCCGCTGCGCCCGTCGCCGAACAGCACCGCGGTCCGCGCCTGGTCGTCGTTCCGGATCGCGTAGCTCCGGCTCGTCGCCCCGAGCCCGTACAGCGACCGCTCGCCCGACCACTCGACACCGTCGACCCGCAGCACCAGCGTGGGCTGCGAGCCGCTCGCCGTCGCCGCTCGGACGTAAGTGAGCGGCCGCTTGGTGAGCGCGAACCGCTGGAAGGGCACCGTGGCGGCGCCGCTCCCCAGGACCTCATCGGGGACGGTCTCGCCGTGGGTGGACGACGCGACGTTCGCGCTCACGGTCACCGTGGCCGGGTCGTATTCGCGCTGCAGCGGCATCGTGAGCTTCACGAGCGTCGAGGCCGGCTGTTCGTCGACGACCGACACCAGCGCGACCTCCGAAGCGGCCTCCTCGTCCTTCGCAGCGCCGGGCGCCCTGCCGGTGACCACCAGGGGGCGGCCCTCCTCGATGCCGGCCACGGCGGGCACGAGCTCGATCCACGGCCCGCCGAGCGGAGCGGTGACCGGCACCTCCGCGAGCTCCAGCTCCTCGCTGACGGCATGCACCACCGTGGCGCGCAGGCCGAACCAGCTGAGGTGCTCGCGGATGTCGGGCTCGATCCGCGTGATCTTGCCCGAGACGCCGAAGTCGGAACGGGCCCCGACGGACGCGCGGACGACCCGGTACAGCTCGATGTACCCCGGCCGCTCGAGCACCACCCAGCTCCCCGGGAGGACCTCGGGATGGGCCTGATCCACGTCGATCGTGGCGTTCCGGCCGCGACCGATCTCGAACCCCGGCCACTGCCGTCCCCAGGTCGAGGGCTCCGCCGGGTCCACGCCGGCTTTGTAGGCCTGCTTGACCGAGACGGCCATCGTTCGCCAGTCGGGCGCGTTGTGACCGAACAGCGACCCCTCGAGCCGGAACGCGTACACGCCGGGGTCCTCCACCGGCGGGCCGATCGGACGCTGCTCGTCCATCCCGAGTGGGGTCTCCCACGTGACCACGGTTCGCCCCAGGTCGCTCGGATCGTCGGACGAGACCTCGTCGACGGTCTGCAGGCGGCGGAACTCCCAGATCTCCGAGCCCCGGTTGTCCTCCCGCTCGCGTCCGACGAACAGCAGCCCGTCGCCCGGCTGCAGGCGGGTGTTCACGCCGCGCAGGTGCAGCGTGAGCTGGCCGCGGGAGATGGCCTGCGGCGCCCTGCTCCGGACCCGCATGGCGTTCCATTCCGCGCGGGCCTCGATCTCCTCCACGGTCTCGAAGGTCTGCGGGTGCTCGTCCTGCCCGGGG
>DATLUW010000349.1:0-2081 GCA_035577825.1 Actinomycetota bacterium
CGGCACGACGCCGCAGATCCCGCACGGCACCACGCCCTTCCTGAACTTCATGGGCAGCCACACCGGCGTCACCGCGACGTGGGTCACGGGTACGGCGACCGCGACGGGCGCGGGCGACATCATGACCACGTTCTCGTCGCGCGGGCCGCTCGGCGACTGGATCAAGCCCGACATCACGGCGCCCGGCATCGAGATCCTGGCCGGGAACTCGGCCCTGCCGGCCGCGTCCGAGGTCGCATCCGGGCCTGCGGGGGAGAACTTCCAGGCCATCGCCGGCACCTCGATGTCGGCGCCGCACGCCTCGGGAGTGGCGCTGGAGGTCTTCGCGGCGCACCCGACCTGGACGCCCGGCCAGGTCAAGTCGGCCATGATGACCTCGTCGGTGCAGGACGTGCTCAAGCCCGACGGCGTCACGCCGGCCGACCCGTTCAACGACGGCGCCGGATCGATCCGCGCCAACCGGGCGGTCCGTCCGACCGTCACCTTCGACGAGTCCGCGGCCGACTACGCCGCCCTCTCGACGGATCCGCTCCACCGCATCGACGCGAACGTCCCGTCGGTGGACGCGCCAGCCATGCCCGGCTCGATCACGACGACCCGGACCATGAAGAACGTGTCGAGCGTCGCCCAGAAGTTCACGGTGAGCACCACGGCGACCGGCGGCAGCATCAACGTCTCGCCGTCGTCGTTCACGCTCGGGCCGCAGGGCTCGAAGACGATCACCGTCACGATCCACGGCGAGTCGCTCGCGCCGGGGCAGTACTTCGGCACCATCACGCTCGACGCCAACCCGGGCTCGAACGACGTGTTCATCCCGGTGGCCTGGGTGAAGGCGCAGGGCGTCGTGACCATGACGACCAGCTGCTCGCCCTCGTCGATCCCGAAGGGTTCGGTGACGAGCTGCACGACCGTCGCCCAGAACAACTCGGTGACCCCGGCCGTGAGCGACGTCGGCGAGCACTTCAACGCGAGCGGCAAGCTCTCGCACCAGAACTTCGACGAGAGTCACAACCCGGCGAGCAGCGGTTCGCTCTCGAGCGTCCCGACCGGGTACGACTGGTCGGGCACGCTGTCGCCGACCGTCGCTCCGCCGATCGTCTCCTTCGACCCGTCGTCGGGGCCGGCCGAGGGCTACCTGCCGCTCAGCGGGTTCAGCGGCAACCTGACCATCCCGGCGACCGACGAATCCCTCACCAACGTCGCCGTTCCCTCGTTCTCGTGGGGGCACGAGAACTCCTCGAGCGTCGGAGTGGCTTCGGACGGCTACCTCGTGGTCGGGGGCGGCAGCGGCGCGGACCTGGACTTCATGCCGACGCTCTTCCCCAACCCGGCGCGGCCGAACAACGTCATCGCGCCGCTCTGGACCGACCTCAATCCGGGGGTCGGCGGCTCGGTGCTGGTCAACGTGCTTTCGACCGGGGGGAGCTGCGCCGGCGTGGCCGACTGCTGGATCGTCGTCGACTACGAGAACGTGCCGTACTTCGGTTTCGCCTCGCCGACCCAGTCGTTCGAGATCTGGATCGGCATCAACGGCGACCACAATCCGGGCGAGGACATCTCGTACGTCTACGGCAACACCGGCCAGCCGGTCGATGCGCCGCCGCTCAACGCGGGCGCCGAGAACCGGGACGGCACGAGCGGCCAGAACGCAGTGGTCCGGGGACCGGACGACGGCTGGGCGATCACCACGGGATCGCCGACCGCCGGCGGCCTCGTGACCATCACGTACGACGTCAAGGGCAGGGAGCCCGGGAGCTACGCCCTCACCACGAACATGACGTCGGACCGGGTGGCAGGCATCACCGTCAAGAAGCAGCCGCTCACGGTCACGTAGCGGCTGCAGCGCCGCGCCCGTAGGAAAGGGGCCGGGGTCGCCACCCCGGGCCCCTTCCATTCGTGCGGTACCCTCGTGATCGTTCGACCCTGTGCAGAGCCCGGACACGCACGCGGCGGGCGGGTGCACAAATTGACACCCAACGTGCGTGGCTAGTACCTTTAGCGGTCGCGGCTGAAGCACGGTCGCGGTTGTCGGTACGTCAATCAAGGGGGGACCCGAGAAGGGACCGCGGCATCAAGGGCAG
>DATLUW010000350.1:0-10464 GCA_035577825.1 Actinomycetota bacterium
GCTGCGGGTCTTCACCTCGCAGAACACGACCAGGCCGCCGCGAACCAGCACCAGGTCGAGCTCGCCGAGCGAGCAGCGCCAGTTCCGCGCCAGCAGGTCGAACCCGTCCCCGCGGTACCGGCGGAGCGCCGCGTCCTCCCCAGCGGCCCCCAGGCGAACGGTCCTCGGCGGCGAACCCGCTGCCTCCATCGCCGGACCGTAGCGCGCGGGACCGACACGCCCCCGGCCCGATGACCTCTGGCCGTGCGAATCGATGCTCCTATGGATGGTCAACCCGGAAGTCGACAGAGCTCCTGGTAGATCTCGCGGGCAACGTAGCGCTTCAGGCATCGAAGGATCTCCGGTTTCGTGAGCCCGGACTTCGTTCGTCGCTCGGCGTAAGCGATGGTTCTCGGGTCCCACCGCAACCGGCAGAGCACGACTCGGTAGAGCGCGGCGTTCGCCTGGCGGTCCCCGCCCCGGTTGAGCCGATGGCGATCGGTGCGCCCGCTCGATGCCGGGATGGGCGAAACGCCACACAGATGGGCGAACGCGGCTTCGCTGCGTAGCCGATCCGGGTTGTCCCCGGCGGTGACCAGGAGCTGTCCGGCCACGTCCGTGCCGACGCCGTTCATCTGAAGGAGGTTCGGAGCGGCGGTGCGAACGAGCGGCTCCAACGTGGCGTCGAGCTCGGCGATCTCCCGGTCGAGCACGAACCACCGCCGGGCGATGGAACGAAGGGCTCGTTTCGTCGCCGAGACGGCGGCGGCGGGATCGACCGATCGGAACCGAGCACACCTCGCGATCAGATCGCCGAACTTCAGGGTGCGGAGCTCTTCCCGGAGCTCGTCGGGCGCCGTCGACACCAGGCTGTGGAGCTGCAGGGCCGCCTGGGACCGGGACTTCACCGCCGATCGTCGGGCCACCCGAAGGGCACGGATGGCCTCCACGGCGCCGTTGCGGGCCTTGGGGATGCCGGAGGCAGTGCCGGCCTGGACGGCCCGAGCCGCGGCCTCGGCGTCGATGATGTCGGACTTCCCCCGCTTGCGCCTGGTCCTGCGGTCCGGCCGGTCGACCTCGAGGACCCGGAACCCCTCGGTGGTGAGGTACCTGGCCACCCCCGCGCCCCACGCTCCGGTTCCCTCGACACCGACCGCGACGACGATCCCGAAGCCGCAGGCCCAGGTGACCAAGCGCCGGTGGCCGTTCACGGTGGTCGGGAACGACTGGGTCCCGAGCAGCTTCCCTCGCTCGTCGAGCACGGCCGCCACGTGGACCTCGCCGTGGGTGTCGACCCCGACGGTGACGCGTGCTTCCTCCTCTGCCATGGTGTCCATCGCCATCCCTTCTCTCGACAGGTGGACCGGATGGCACGCACCTGCCGGATGACGGACAGGACAGTGATGGGCGGCCTGTTCGCGCAGGCTCCTATGAGGTCACGTTCGCCCGACCGGTGAGTGCAAAGCAGGAGCCCCGACCCGGCCGACGGATCGCCTTCAAGGCCCGAAGCCAGTCAGTCGAGGGGTCAGGCCGGGAAGGGACTCCCGCTTCACATCATCACTGTCAGCCGACGATGCGGTACAGGTGCCGGCGGTCAGGCACACCCTTCAGCTCGTGCTCGCCGACGTCCTCGAAGACGAGGCCGGATCCCGCGACGAGGTCCTTGACCGTCTGCGACACGAGAACCTCCGATAGCCCGGCGAACGGCCCTGGCCGGTCAGCGGGTCGGACATCCCGGCGCCCCGTCGGTCGAACAGGGCGGGCCGTCCCCGAGCGGCGAGCCACGTGTACAGCGCCCGCGTGACGTCCCAATCCCAGCAGCCCTCGATGTCGGACCCCAAGCGCTGCACACGAAGACGAAGTCGGTGGGCCCCTCATCGACGACCTGGCACGCGATGTGCGTCCCATCCGGAGGCTTCGTGTACCGGGTCTCCGGCGTCGCCATCGCGTCCCCCCGTTCCGATCGATGGCTCGCCGATCAGGAACCGAACCAGCGGGCCCCGCGGGCGGCTGCATATTCGCGCTTCTCGGCCGCGGTCGCTTCGGACGGCACGGTGAAGGTTCCCGTCGGGTGACCGGGCGTCGCGAAGAAGTCCACGTCCACGCGGCCGACCGTGTTCCCGCCGAACTCGATGTAGCAGGTGCCCGTGCCGTCGTAGCCGGAGGGTTGTTCCGCGCCCCGGATGCGTGCGATCAGCTGGTCCGCCACCACGCGCGCTGCGCGCTCCGCGAACACCCCCGCCTTCGGCGTGCCCACGCTCGTCACGTCCCCGACGGCGTACACGCCGTCGAAGCGGGTGGCCAGCGTGTGCTGGTCGACCGGCACCCAGCCGTCGACCGCGAGGCCGGACTCCTGGACGACCGCCGGCACCCGGTGGACCGGGATCCCCAGGAACAGATCGAACGGCAACCGGTGTCCGTCGCCCAGCACGGCCTCGCGGGTCGACGCGTCGAGCCCGGTCACCCGCGAGTCCGGCACGAACTCGATGCCCTGCTCCGCGAACCTCGCGAGGATCGCCTCGGACGTGTCGCGGGAGGGCGGGATCGGCGTCCCGAACGGCATCACGACCTGGATCGACACGTCGTCGCGGTTGCCCCGTTCGCGAAGGAGCTCGTCCAGCAGCAGCGCGCACTCGCTCGGCGCCGGCGGGCACTTGAACGGCGCCCCGCACACCCCGATGACCGCGCGCCCCGATCGGAAGTCCGGCAGCACGTCCCGAAGCGCCACCGCGCCGCCCACCGAGTAGAACTCGTGCCCTGCCTCCGCCAGGCCCGGCGTCGCGGCGACGTCGTAGTCCGCGCCGAGCGCAACGACGAGCACGTCCGCCTCGTACTCGTCGAGGTCGGTGACCACCCGCCGTGCCGAGGGGTCGATCGCCGTGATCGTCTCCTGCCGGAACCGCACCCGCGGCGTCGTCAATGAGGCGTACGGCAGCCGAACCGCCTCCGGCTCGCGGTGGCCGAACATCACGTCCAGCTTCGCGAACCCGAACACGAACGCGTCCGACCGGTCGATGAGCGTCACCTCGACGAGCTCGCCGAGCTCCTCGGAGAGCCGCGTGGACAGCTCGAGCCCGCCGAACCCGGCGCCCAGCACGAGAACCGAAGTGACTGCCATCGGTGAAACCCTGTCGCGTCGGCCCGTCCGGCGCAATCGCCCTGATCGCCCTATCCGGACAGCCATGGGAGCCTGGAACGACTGCGCGGCGATGCCGTAGGGTGCCGAAAAGGGAGGCGAGCACATGGCGATGACACCCGAGGAGATCATCGAGGCGAAGTCCCGCCTCTACGGCGGCCTGGACTACGTCCTGGAGCCGGGCGAAAGGGTCATCGTCATCATCGTCGGGTCGTTCCGGCAGGCGGTCGTGGGAACCGATCGGCGAATGCTGGTCTACAAGGCCGGAAACCAGGCCGGGGCGATGTTCTCGCGCAAGTCGATGAGCTGGAGCTACGACGAGGTGGCCGACCTCCACCTCGACATCGGCGTGAAGTCGGGCGTCCTCACGGTGGTCCCGATCGTGCCGAACCCGGAGATCATCCGGTATGGGCAGTCCGGCCACGGAAGCGCCCAGCAGTCGCCCAACGCCATCACGTTCGCCAGCAAGCCGGGAACCATGGTCGCCGCCCGCGTGGCCGCCCTGCTCGAGATGGTGGCCGAGGCGCACGGGCGCCTCGTCCAGCCGCCGCCCCCGGCCGGGCCGCCGGTGGACCTGCCGCCGCCCGGCGCAACCGGGCCGCAGCCCGAGCCGGACTCGGACGCGGACGACCCGATCGAGGCGATCCGCAAGCTCGGCGAGCTCCGCGAGGCCGGCCTCGTCACCGACGCGGAGTTCCTGGCCAAGAAGACCGAGCTCCTCAAGCGCATCTAACTGTCCGCCCGCCCCGGCGCATCCCCGATGAGGAATCCGGGCGAATCCGGCGCGTCCAGGCACGCCGGCCGTGCCTGCCCACCAATGTCCGGTCAAGCGCCGGAGCCCCGCGGTCGATTCTCAATTCGGGACATCCGGAAAATGGCGAAAGGATCCGAGGCGATCGACGGGCGCGAGCGCGAAGCGCTGCGACTCGAGGCTCTGGCCCGCGTGGCCGGCGCCGCCGCGCCCACCAGCCGGCTCGACGACGTGCTCGTGGCCCTCGCGGTGGGCGTGCACGAGGCGTTCGGGCTCGAGGTCGTCGTGAACCTCCTCGACCGGGAGACCGACCGGTTCACCGTCCGGGCGGCCACGGACGGCCCGGCGGCGCTGCTCGGCACATGGTCGCACACGGACTCGTGGACCACCCTGCTCGTCCCCGACCACGAGATCGCCCGCGATGTCTTCTTCATCCCGCACGACGCGGGCGTCGATCAGGAGACCCTCGGCGCGGTCCACACGCCCGACCACGAATGGAGCGGGCCCGGCCACTGGCACCCGCTCGACATGTGCTTCGTTCGCATGCGGACGTCGTCCGACCGGGTCGTGGGGATCCTGTCGGTCGACTCGTCGGTGGACCAGCACATCCCGGACGAGGCCACGTTCGAGCTGCTGCGGCTGTTCTCCGCGGTCGGCGCGAACGCGATCGAGAACCACCTGCTGTCGACCGAGATCGCCTCGCTGGAGGCCGAACGCCGCATGGGCGAGCTGCGCAAGGAGCTCGAGGAGGAGGTCGACCTCCGGCGGTCGCTGCTGGCGATCGGCGAACGCCTTGGGGCGGCGAGCGCGAGCGGGGCCGGCGAGATCTTCCCCGCGCTGGGCGAACGCCTCGGCACGGTCGTGCCGATCACCTCCCTGACCGTCTGGTCCGTGGACCCGGCGCGGGAGAGCATCCGCGCCGTGTACCACTCCGATCCGGCGTTCGCGGACGCCGTGATGGCGTACCGGTTCGACTTCGGCGTGGGCGCGACCGGGCAGGCCGTGCTCCGCGGCGAGAGCGTGATCTCCAACTACGGGGACCCGATCCAGATCAACGTCCACATCCCCGGCGAGCCGGACCGCGTGGGCGAGCACGTGATGGCCGTTCCGGTCGTCGTCGAGGACCAGGTGAAGGTCGCGCTGACGCTCCGCCGTGCAGCCGCCGAGGAGCCGTTCACGCCGGACGAGGCGCGCCGCGCCGAGCTGTTCGCGCAGCACGCGGCGTCGGCGTTCCTGCTCCAGGAGCTGGCCGACCACCGCCGGCAGCTCGCCGAGAAGGTCGACCAGCTGGAGGAGATGAACCACCACAAGGACGCGTTCGTGGCGGGCGTGTCCCACGAGCTCCGGACGCCGCTCACCGCGATCATCGGGAACGTGATGACGGTGGCCGGGCTCGGCGACATGCTCGGCGCCGACGAGCGCCGCGAGCTGCTGGTCGCGGCCGAGCGCCAGGCGAAGAGCCTCGGCGAGCTGCTGGAGAACCTCCTCGCGGAGTCGCGCCTGTCGGGGAACGACCCCCTGCTGAGCCCGGTGTCGGTGGACGTCACCTCGTTCGTCGACGAGGTGGCCGAGACGCTGCGATTCCGGGCGCCGGGGCGGACCGTGCTGGCGCACGTCGACGGCCGCCCGGAGGTGGTCACCGACCGGACCTTGCTGTACCGGGTGCTGTTCAACCTCGGCGACAACGCGCTGAAGTACTCGGACGGGCCCGTGACGATCGCGGCGCGGGACGCCGACGACGCCGGGATCCGGTTCGAGGTCGAGGACCGCGGCATCGGGATCAACCCCGAGAAGATCCCGCTGGTGTTCGAGCAGTTCTCGCAGGTCGACCCGTCGGACCCCCGCAAGGTGGGCGGCGTGGGACTCGGGCTGCACCTCGTCCGCAAGGCCACCGAGGCGCTGGGCGGCACGATCCACGTGGACAGCCGGCTGGGGGTCGGATCGACGTTCAGCGTGTGGCTCCCCCGGATGCTGCCCAAGCAGAACGAATCCGCGGCCTGAGATTTCGTGCCCACGATGAACTTCAAGGGGCCGCGTGCCTTCCAAGGGCGGACGTATTCGCGTACAACTAACGGCATGCGCAGAGGTCCCCGCTCTCGCTTGCGCTCCCTCGTTCGCATCTGGGGGGTTGCCGTCGTGCTCGCACTGGCCTTCCCCCTCGTCACCGCGGAGCGCGCCAGCGACCTGACTCCCCCGATCGACGTGCGCGTCCGCCAGCAGGACCAGTACGTGCGGCCGGGAACGACGTTCGGCGACGCCGTGCGGGAGTTCAAGCTCCACGCCCACACCGGCGCGCTGCTCGACGTCGAGGGCCAGGTCATCGACGCGAACAAGTTCCCGGGCGCCATCCTACTGAACGACAAGCCCGCGGGCTCGGACGTCGTGCTGTCCGACGGCGACGTCATCCGGGTCGTCTCCCAGCAGGACCAGACCGAGGGAACGGTTCGAACGGTCGAGGAGGTGCCCGGCGGCCTGCCGGCGAACCCCCAGTTCTACCTGGGGACCACGCCGGGCGAGCAGATCGTCGTGAAGGGCCGGGTCTCGGGCAAGATCGTCTCGTCGAAGTTCCAGGCGACCGGGCCGTCCACCACGCCGAACGCGGTCGCGCTGACGTTCGACGACGGGCCGAGCCGCGTGTACACGCCGCAGATCCTCGCGATCCTCCAGCACTTCGGGGTCAAGGCGACGTTCTTCACGATCGGGTTCGAGATCGACGAGTTCCCGGACGTGATCCGGGAGGAGCACACGGCCGGGATGGTCATCGGCAACCACACCTGGGACCATCCGGAGCACCCGCCGTTCCGCGACCTGCCGGCCGCGAAGATCCGGGACGAGATGCAGAAGACGACCGATGCGCTCAACAAGCTCGGCGTGGACCCCTACCTGTTCCGGCCGCCGGGGGGGACCTACGGGGACACGGAGCTGTCGGTCGCGCAGTCGCTGGGGATGCGGGTGGTGCTGTGGTCGATCGACCCGCAGGACTGGCGGAGCGACATCAAGCCGAAGGAGATCGTCGACAACGTGCTCTCGCACGTGCACGCGGGCTCGATCATCCTGATGCACGACGGCGGCGGGTTCCAGGACGCGACCGTGAAGGCCCTGCCGAAGATCATCAAGGGCATCCGGGCCAAGGGCCTCGACATCGTCCCGATCCTCCCGTAGTGGCCGGGCGGCGCCGATCGGCTCGCACGCGGGCGCGCGAGGTGGTCGCCGAGCTCCGGTCCATCGCCGATCCCACACAGCTCGACGGCATGGCGCGGTTCGGCATCCGGACCGACCGGGCGCTCGGCGGCATCGAGCTTCCCCGGATGCGGGCGATTGCGAAGCGCCTGCGCCCCGACCACGAGCTGGCGCTGGCGCTGTGGGACACGGGCGTGCACGAGGCCCGCCACGTCGCGATCATGACCGACGATCCCGCCTCGGTCACGGTCGAGCAGATGGACGGGTGGGTGGGCGACGTCGAGTCGTGGGACCTGTGCGACGGGTGCTGCACGGCGCTGTTCGACCGGTCGCCGCATGCCGTCGGGCGAATCCACGCGTGGGCGGGCGCGGAGACCGAGTTCGTGAAGCGGTCGGCGTTCGCGACCATCGCGGGGCTCGCGTGGCACGACCTCGACGCGGAGGACGCGTTCTTCGGGCAGTTCTTTCCGCTGATCGAACGCGAGGCCTGGGACGAACGGAAGTACGTGTGGAAGGGCGTGAACTGGGCGCTCCGGCAGGTGGGCAAGCGCGGACATACGCTGCACGCCGAGGCCGTCGCCTGCGCCGAGCGCGTCCTCGCCCAGGACACCAAGAGCGCGCGCTGGATCGCGAAGGACGCCCTCCGCGAGCTGCGGTCGCCGGAGACCGCGGCGATCGTCGAGCGCTCCGAGGCTCGCCGGGCTGCGCGCCGCGAACGCCTCGAGCGGCGCAGGGAACGCGCAGCTGCTGCCGCGGCGAAGGGGCGCTGACGGTCAGCCGAGCTTCGCGAGGATCGCGGTCATCTCGTCGCGGTCGAACGCGCGGAGCGTCTGCGAGCGGACGTTCCCCCCGGCCCCGAGCTGCACCGCGGCGGCCGTCGCCGTCTCGTCGTCCGGGAACTCCATGACGGCCACGACGTCGTACTGGCCCAGCGTCCACCAGGTGTCGACGAGCCGCCCGCCCAGCTTCCCGAACGCCTCGTTCGCGGCCTCGGTGCGCGCCACCGTGTCCGGGTAGGACGCGATTCCCTGCTCGGTCCAGTTCAGCAGCGTGACGTACGTCGCCATGTTCGAACCTCCTTGTCGTCCGCGACGCTCGCATCGAAGCACTCGAGACCAGGAAGTTCCAATCGAGCGGTTACTGCAGCAACGCGTGGAGCTTGCGGACCGTGTTCGAGTTGCGGATGGAGATCTGCCGGTAGAAGGGGGTCCCGACCAACTTGTTCAGACGGCTCCGTGTCGCCTTCGCCCGATCGAGCTGCCAGACCACTGCTCCGGGGAGGTACTGGACTCGGTCGACTTCGGGGTTGACCGGCAAGCCGTCGATCGCTTCGGGCTTGTCCGCCTCGGGCCACAGGAAGAGCACGTTGCACCGGGTGTTCGCGTCGTCGGCGCAGTCCTTCGGCAACGAGGCGACGAGCCGGGCGAGCTCGTTGGCGGTCCACAGGAGCAGCGGAACCCGGAACCCGAACTCCGCCTCGATCGCGGACTCCAGGCGATCGGTGAGCGCCGCGCGGTCGGTCGACGCAGTTCGGAACAGCAGGTTCCCCGAGTTGATGTACGTCCGGACGTCGTCGAACCCGAGCCCCTCGGTCACCGCGCGCAGCCGGGCCATCTCCACCCGGTTCGCGCCGCCGACGTTCACACCCCGCAGCAGCGCGAGGTAGGCGATCGAGGCTTGTCCTCGAGGCTTCGACGACGTTCGCCCGGCCACGGGCTCAGATCAGCTCGAGCTTGCGGCCGACTCGTTCGAACGCGTCGAGCGCCTGGCCAAGGTCCTCCTCCGTGTGTTCGCTCGTCACGATCGTCCGCACGCGGGCCTTTCCCCGCGCCACGGTCGGGAACACGATCGGCGGGGTGAACACGCCCTCGTCGAACAGCAGCCGCGAGAGGTCCTGCGCGGCGCGGTCCTCGCCGGCGATGACCGGCGTGATCGGGGTCTCGCTCGCCCCCGTGTCGAACCCGAGCTCCTGCAGTCCCTGCTTGAAGAACCGCGTCCGCTCCCACAGGCGCTCGACGCGGTCGGGCTCCGATTCGAGGACGTCGAGCGCCGCGATGCACGCCGCGGTGTCTGCCGGCGTCGCGGAGGTCGAGAACAGGAACGGCCGTCCCCGGTTGACCAGCCACTGGATGAGGTGCTTCCGGCCGGCGATGAACCCGCCGAGCACGCCGATCGCCTTCGAGAGCGTCCCGACCTGGACGTCGACCTGGAGCGGGTCGAGGCCGAAGTGCGACACGGTCCCCTTGCCGTTCGTGCCGAGGACCCCGGACGCGTGGGCGTCGTCGATCATCATGATCGCGCCGTGCCGCTGCGCGACCTCGACCAGGTCGGGCAGCGGCGCGATGTCGCCGTCCATCGAGAACACGCCGTCGGTGATCAGCAACTGGTGGCGGCCGGGTCGTGCGGTCTCCTCCAGCAGCCTTCCGGCGGCCTCGGCGTCCTTGTGCGGGAAGACCTTGATCTCCGCTCGGCTCAGTCGTGCACCGTCGATGATCGACGCGTGGTTGAGCTCGTCGGAGACGATCACGTCCTCCTTCGACAGAATCGCGGCGACCGTGCCCGCGTTCGACGTGAACCCCGACTGGAACATCAACGCGTCCTCGGCGCCCTTGAACGCGGCGAACCGCCGCTCGAGCTCGCGGTGGGCGGACATCGTCCCGGCGATCGTGCGAACCGCCCCGCTCCCGGCCCCCAGCGACGCGGCGGCCTCGGACGCGGCCCGCTTCAGCCGCGGGTCGGCCGCCAGCCCGAGGTAGTTGTTCGATGCGAGGTTGATGACGTCGCGCCCGTCGAACCGGGCCCGCGGGAGCTGTTCGCCCTCGAGCGTCCGGGGATGGATGGCCGAACCGGCCGCCTCCAGCTCGTCGAGCTGTTCCTGCAGGTACGCGAGCGGGTCGTTCGCCATCTCGGCCTCCACGGTCCTCGGGATTTCGAGTCTAGTCGGGGGGCCGGGAGGGACGCCCGAAGCGTCAGGCGGGCCGCTCGACCGGAGCCGGCTCGACGGCGGTGACCGGGTAGCCGAAGCGTTCGACCTGCTCTCGCGCGGCCTGTTCGTCGACGGCCCACACGAGGAAGAACGCGTCCCCGTAGTGGACGCGCCATCGGCTGGTGGTCGAGGTGGCCGCGAGCGGCGCCACAAAGCTCATCCGGCCAAGTCTGAGGGCGTGCTGGATGCGAGTCGGTGGGGGAAGGTCCCGGGTCCGAGGGGCCGTTCGGCCCTCCGATGACGAGCTCCGGCTCAGCGAGCGGCGGCCGCCGTCGGGTCGCCGTTCGCGGGCGGGCCGTTCGGCAGCAGCAGGACCTTCCCGGAGCGGCCGGAGTCCATCGCCTCGAATGCCTGCTCGAACTCCTCCAGCCCGAACCGGTGCGTGATCACCGGCGTGACGTCGACGGTGCCGCTCGCGAGGAGGTTCGACAC
>DATLUW010000351.1:0-2557 GCA_035577825.1 Actinomycetota bacterium
ACCGACGGCATCGACACCACCGGCATCGTGACCTCCGACGAAGCGCCCCGACAGGTCAACACGTCCGAGCGCCAGCCGAACGCAACGACGATTCGCTTGATTCTCGGTTCAGCCGATCCCACCCGGGCAGGCGGTGGGTCCGGGCTGTCCTTACGTCATCGAATGGACAGGCGTCCCCCAGGACCCGAGCGTGACGAGCGGAGGATCGCCGCACTCCTACGTCGGCACGGCGACGGCGATGCTCGACGCGAAGTCCGGTCAGTACCTGGGGGCAGCGGGAGCTGCGGCGTCCCGTGAGCCGATCCGAGGAGGGGCCATCCGCCAACGCCGTCATGAGCACGGCGCTGGCGCTCGCCCTCCAACGCCCGCCGTGCGCTCAGGCCTGACCCGGTGGGTCCGAGAGGGGTCGGGCGCCTCTTCCCTTGCGCTGCTCGGCGTGGTCGACCTCGGGCGCATACCCGAGTTGATTGGACTGGGCGCTTCGGTGTGGGCGTTCCTACGCCGGCTGAACCACGTCGATGGAGCGGTCGTCCGCGAGAAGGTTGGTGATCGCGGAGCCGTCCTTGCGGACCAGCACGGCCGGCAGCTGTTCGAGGATCGACTCGCCCGCGAGCAGCGCCCACTTCGATCCCATCTCCGCGGCCGCGCACTTCGGCGCCCATACCGTCGCTTGCAGGACGTCGGTGTCGGCGGGCTTCGCCGTCCGGGGATCGATGAGGTGGTGCATGTTCTCTCCCCAGCTGCGGGTGGTCACCGACGACGTCGCGAGCGCACCCCGCTCGAGCTGCAGCCGGAGGATCTCCGCCGTCGGGTCGAGCGGGTCCTCGATCGCGATGGAGAGACCCCCGGCCGGGATGTCGCCCACCACGCGGAGGTCGCCGCCCGCGTCGACCAGCGCCCACGGCAGCAGCTTGCGAATGCGCCGCGCGGCCCGGTCGCTCGTCCACCCCTTCGCGATCCCGCCGAAGTCCACCGCCACGCCCCGAGGCAGCAGCACCGAACGGTCACGGATCTCGATCTCGGGCCACCGGCCGCACGGCTCGGGCGGGTGCAGCGCCAGGCGAGCGCCGGCCAGCACCTCGTCGAAGTCCCCGTCGTAGCCGGCCGCCAGGAGCGCGGGCAGCACTGTCGGATCGAACAGCCCGCCCGAGATCCGCGCCGCCTCGAGCGACAGCTCGAGCACCTCGAGGAACGGCTTCGACACCTCGGTCCACGACCCCGCGGCGTCGTTCACTCGCGAGATCTCCGTCGAGGTCCGGAACCGGCTGAACCGTTCGTCCTCGCGAACGAACGTCCGCCGCACGATCCCGAACGCCGCGTCGAGCGCCCGCCGTTCGCGCTTCCGCGTCGGCGGCGCCGTCACGAGGGTCACGACCGTCCCCATGCAGCGGAACGACCGGCGCTCCGTCACCGGCGCCGGTCGTTCCGTGGAGACGGCACCCGGCCGGGGGGGAGAGCCGGGTTCGCCGTCGGGTCGCTGCCGCGCCGCAGGGGCGCGCCGCGACATCGCGTCAGTCGTCGCCGCCACCGTCGTGCTCGCCGCGGTCGCCCTGGTCCTCGCCGCCCCCGGTGCCGCCGTGGGTCGAACCGCCCGTGTGGTGGACGGCCGGCGGCGGGGGTGCCGGCCGAGGCGGCAGGTGCACGACGTGCGGTGCACGGTGGACGACGACCGTCTGCACCGCCGGCGCGGGCGCCACGTGCGCCACCGGCTGGGACTTGGCCTTCTTGTGGATCGTGATGGTCTTCGTCTTGTGCTTGATGATGGGCTTCGTCGTGGCCGGCGCGGTCGCCGCGTCGGACGACGCCACCCGGACGCTGTACCCCGCGACGCCGGACACCAGGGCCCCGGTCAGCCCGCCTGCGACTGCGATGGCGGATCGTCTGTTCACGGTCGCTCCTCCTCGTGAGCCGTTGCGAACGAACCTAGCGATGCGCGGGTAAGGAACCGGCCACGCCGAACCAAGGGCACGGAGAAGCTTTCGGCCGGCGGGAGGACTGGAGGGCAAACCGGCGGATCAGAACCGGCTACTTCACGACCAGGACCGGCACCTTCGACAGGTGCAGCACCTTGTGAGCGACGCTCCCGAGCAGCAGCCCCGAGAGGTCGCCGAGCCCGCGAGAGCCCATCACGATGAGGTCGGCCCCCGCCGCCTCGGCCAGCTCCACGATCCGGTGCGGCACCGCCCCGCGAACCGTCGAGAAGACCTCACCCCGCGCGCTCACGCCCATGTCCTTCAGGCGACGAACCTCGAGGTCGGTCAGGTTCCACGCTTCATCGGGCGTCTCCGCCTCGACGGCGAACGTCCAGGCGGCGACGGTCTCGGCGACGTGGATCACGACGACCTCGCTCGCGAAGGCCGACGCCAGGCTGCCCGCGACCGACACGGCGTGGGTCGCGCACTCCGATCCGTCGATCGCGACGACGATCGTGTCGTACATGGCGCCTCCGTTCGGTCCGGGCGACCGCCGTTCGGTCGACCTCGATCCCAGCGTGCCCGGCAGACCACGATCGGGCACCGGTCGAACGTCCCTGCGCCGGGAGGGCCTGGTCCCGCCC
>DATLUW010000352.1:0-3244 GCA_035577825.1 Actinomycetota bacterium
CGGATTCACCTGGCAGGTCGATCCGGATCTGGAAGCGAGTCCCGACCGGTCGGAGGTCTTCGCCAGGTTCCTCCGGGAGGAGCTCGGCTGGACGGGGGAGTTCCGCCGCAGTGCCCTCGGGTACACGGACACCGAGTACCCGGACGACCACATCTACGCGGTCGAGTTCATCCGGTGCGCGCCGGGCGGAACGAGCACCCCGGCCCCGGACGCCACCGACGGTGCGTGCGCGCCGTCGATCGACGATGACCGCTACGAGACGGTGAGGATCCTCGCGACCCAGCCCGACCGCCAAGGCCCCTCCGGGATCTGGGTGGTGATCGGCTCGGCGGCGTTCCAGCCGGTGATGGCGCCTCCCTCCGACTCGGAGGCCATGGAGCTTCTGGGCGCCTTCCTCCAGGCGCGGCTCGATGGCCTGCGAGCCGAGAGGTTCCTCGGCGAGGGGCAGGTCCCGCTCATGTACGGCACGAGCGCCGGGACGCCCTACGAGCGGTTCTCGATCGTCGGGCGCATGCGGGGCCCCGTGTGGCCCCTCGACCCGATCGAGTTCGAGGTCCGGCTGTTCGCCGACGGCGGCGCGACGGTGGTGGAGCAGATCTTCTCGCTGGAGCGCGACTCCAGCGGTCGGGTGTGGCTTGGGTATTCGAACGAGGCGATCGGGCCCGAGGGACGGGTGCCCGGGACGAGCGAGAACGGGCATGCGGCGGCCGAACCCTTCAGCTTCCTGGAAGGCGAGGTGGTCTTCTCCGCGCCGCCGCCGTGGCGGGCGAACGACCTCTTCGGCCCATGGCGCCTGCACAACGGCGTCGACCACGTCAACGAAGACGTCTATGCCGTGGCCGACCCCCGACCGGTCCAGACGGGCTGCCAGGGGGGCCCGGCTCCGGCCGACGCCGAGGCGCTGGCCCAGCGCATCCAGTTCGACCCCGACCTCGTGGCGACCGAGCCGGTGACGGTGCGCGTCGGGGGGGTCGAGGCGCTCCGGATGGACGTGCGGGCCGTTCCGGGAGCGAGCGAATGCCAGAACTGGGCGGGCGCCGGCGTGGTGACGCAGACCGGCGGTGAGGAATCCGACCCGGTGGCACTCAGCGGGCGGGAACGCATGCGGCTGTACCTGCTCGACCTGCCCGACGGGCTGTCGGCCCGGACCCTGGCCATAGCGATCGTCGCTCCGAAGGCGGACTTCGAGGCCGCGCTGGCGGAGGCGACGCCCATCGTCGAGTCCGTCGAGTTCCGCACCGGCTGACCGCGGAAGTACCGCGGTCGCCCGGATCGCAGGGAGGGAGGGGTTTGAATGAGGATTCGTTCCGCACGTCCACTCGCGCTGGCCGTCCTGCTGACGCTCGGGGCATGTGGGTCGGGCCAGCAGGCCAGTGGGCCCACACGTTCGGCTCCGGCTGCACCGAACGCACCGAGGTCCACGCCGGCGCCGAGCGATCCGAGCCCCACGTCGGCGCCACGGGACGTCATGGCGCTCGAACCGGAAACGCCGCTCGAGCCCGGGACCTACTTCATCGACCCGGACCTCGACTCCTCGACCCCACTTCGCGCGGTGTACGAGGTTCCCTCCGAGGGATGGTCCCAGTGGATCGGCGCGGTCAAGTTCGCCGGTGAACGGCACGTCGCCGTGAGCATCACGACCGTGGCGAACCTGGTGCGCGAGGGGTGCAGCGACCACGCGTGGGCCAACCCACCGGTCGGGCCGAGCGTGGACGACCTCGCAACGGCGCTGGCGGATCTGGCTCCGTTCCGGGTGACGTCGCCCGTGAAGGACGTCACGGTCTACGGCTACAGCGGAAAGCATCTGGCGTGGACGGTGCCCGCCATGCCGAGCACCCACGAGGGCTTCACCCAATGCATCGACAAGAACCTCAAGAGCTGGGTCGGGGCCGTGGACACGGCCGAAGAAGGGGACGCGTTCTACGGCTACACGGGTCCGGGCTATCGGGAGGAGTTCTGGATCCTCGACGTCGAAGGGACCCGCCTGATGATCGCGGCCGAAACATCCCCCGGCTCGGCACCCGCGGACCTCGCCGAACGGCGGGCAATCCTCAACTCCATCCGGATCGAACCCTGACGCCGGTCAAGCCCCCGGGCACTGATCCATGTGGAGATACTGGCGGCACTCCGCGTCGGTGATCGTTCTCCCTGCCTCGCGCTGCGCGATCGAGAGGAGGTCGTCGATGTCGAGCGCCCAGATCCGGACCCCGTCGCACTCGCTCGAGGAAGCGAGCTTCGTGCCGTCGGGACTGAAGGCAACGCCCTCCACGGCGCACCCGGAGCCTCGCAGGCTCAACTGTTGGGCGCCCGTCGCCGCGTCGAAGAGTCGCACCAGGCCGTCTTCGCTCGCCGTGGCGATCCGCGATCCGTCGGCGCTGTAGACGAGGTCGTTGACGCCTCCGGGAGGCCCGGCCAGCACGGCGAGGCGCTCACCGCTCTGCACGTCCCAGATCTCCGCGAGTCCGTCCTTCCCCGACACCACGACCCTCGGACCGCTGGGATCGAAGTCCACCCGCGGCAGGGAGCTTCCCGCACCGATCGTGAGCAGGACCTCGCGTCGCCTCCAGTCCCAGACCCGCACGCGGTGGAGGGAGCCGGCGTACTCAGCCGTGGCCACCAGGTTGCCGTCCGAGCTGAACGCGACGTCCGAGGAGTTGTAGTCGTCCGGACCGCTCAGCACCCGGACCACCTGGCCGGAGCGATCGATGATCTTCGCGATTCCCGCCCAGTCCGCCGTGGCCACGTACTCGCCGTCCGGGCTGAAGGTGACCTCCTGGACATCGCGGACGTCCCCGGTCCGCCACAGCTCCTCGCCGGTCGAGGTGTCCCATGCACGTACCGCCGACGACCCGCCGAAATCGCCGGGCATGCTCCCGCCGCCGAGGGCGACCGTCGAACCATCGGGGCTCACGTCGAAGGACAGGAACCGGAAGAAGTCGGTCGGCGGCCCGATCGTTCGGAGCCCGCGCCCGGTCTCCGGGTCCCAGATCGTCACTGTGGCCGGATCTGTCCCGTACACGACGCCCCGCCAGCTGGCCGTCATCACTCGCCGTCCGTCCGGCATGAACTCCGCCCCGGGATAGCCCGGTGCAGGGAGGTTCGCCCACTCGGCGTCGCCGGTCGGCCCCAGGTCCCAGACCTTCACCGCAGTGATGCCCGCGTCGCCTGCCATCACCCGGGTCCCATCGGGGGAAAAGGCCACACCCACGATTCCGCTCTGCGACTCCTGCGCGGAGAGCGACCA
>DATLUW010000353.1:0-3645 GCA_035577825.1 Actinomycetota bacterium
TCGCCTCGTCGATCGCACGGCGGGCCGGGAGCCCGCCCTCGGCGAGGTTCGTCCGCTGGACCACCTCGTAGGGGATCTCGGCGTGGCAGAACGCGAAGAGCGTCTGCTCCTCCGACGAGGACCACGGCTTCTGCCACAGGACGAAGATCAGGACGTTCGCGGCGATGATCGCGAGCGTCACGTACGCCCGCCGGGTCGTCGGGTTGTCGTCCCGGATCGGGATCAGCACGGGTCGGACTCTAGGGCAGCGTCGGCGCCCCCTGGTTCGCCCCTTCGGCGGCTGCGCCCTGCCGGGGCGCCCGCCGGGCCGACCGGCGCGGCCCCGGGGCCGTCCGCCGGCGCGGGCCGGCGAGGCGCTCCGCCGCCATCTCCCGGACCAGCCCGGTGAAGCGTTCGTGCTCCTCGAGGAAGAGCGCGTGGCCCGAGCGCCGGAACTCCTCGATCCGAACGCCCGGGATGAGCGGCCCGAACTCGTGCACCTCGTCGGCGTTCACCAGGTGGTCGCGGCCGCCGACGGCGAGCACCATGGGCGTCTCGAGCTCGCCCAGGCGGGGCCGCAGGTCGAACCCGGTCATCGCCCGGAACGTGTCGGCCCGGACGGACGGCGGGATCGACGCCGCCATGTCCCGGACGAACCGGACCTGCGCCGGGTCGGGGCGGTCGCCGAAGCCCGCGCGGATCAGCCGGTAGCTCGCGTCGCGCGTGGCTCGGCGCCCCGCCTCCCGGGCGAAGTACCGGTCGACGACGCCGTTCTGGACGGCGAGCTGCGCGACCCCGCCGACCACCCGTGAGGGCACCGTGGCCCCGGGCCACCGCCCCGCAACCGACCGCGCGAAGTGCACGAGCGGGGTCGCCGCCAGCACCGCCCCGCGGACTCGCCGCCGGGCAGTCTCGGAGTGGCGCAGCAGATAGCCGAGCGTGAGCACCCCGCCGAGGCTGTGCCCGACGAGCACCAGTGGTTCGTCCCCGGGAATCGTGTCGACGACCTTCGCGAGGGCGTCGACCGCGATGTCGATCGAGAGGTGCCCCCGGGCGATCTGCGTGGAGTGGCCGTGGCCCGGGAGGTCCCAAGTCAGCACGCGATGGGGGCCGCCCCCGAGATCGCGCTTCTGATAGTGCCAGATGGCCTCGGTGACGCACCACCCGTGCGTGAACAGGATGGTGCCGCGGGCGCCGTCGGATTCGAACCGTTCGGTGTAGATGCGTGACGAACGCGGCCCGCGGACGATCTCCGGGCGGCCCCGGACGGACCCCAGCAGCTCGTCTTCGCCCGGCAGGACCAGCCCGACCCCGCGATCGTTCCCGCCCCGGAGGAGCACCTTGCCCGACGCGTAGCCGGCCAGCGCGCCCGCGCTCCCGATCAGGAGCCGGCGAACCCGTCCCACGCGCTACATCAGCCTCCGGAGCGCCAGCAGGTCGGAGACGCTCGCCTGGACCTTGATGTGGCCGGCCAGGTAGGACGAGAACAGGGGCTTGCTCCCGTTGATCATCGCGATGAGGTCGTCCGAGTCGGCCGTGATGCGGATGTCGCCCCGATCCGGCTGGCCGCGGTGCACCTTGTCCATCTTGCCGGCGGCCAGCTCGCTCCAGAACGACTCGCCGAGGTCGGGGACCTCCATCTGCACGATGCGCGAGCCGCCGAGCGTGCGGCTCAGGTCGGCGTGGACCTTGGGGTCGGCCTGCGCGAGCCGGTCGACGAGCTTCTGGAGCTCCGCCTCGACCTCGTTCGCGCTGGCCACTGCAACCACCTCGTAGCTCTTCGTGGAGTGCCGTGGGCCGCACGCGGCCCGGCCGCCCGCCGGGGGGAGCCGCCTGCGCTCGGGGCGCCGGGGTCGGCGAGCGGGCCGAGTATATCCGACGGGTTTGGCCCGGCGACCGGCGGATTTCGCCGCGGGTATCCTTCGCTCACGGCCCGCTCGGGTGACGAACGACCGGCAGAAAGGGGCAGGACATGGCCGCCGACGTGCGCAAGCGCACCTCCGACGCGCGAAGGTACATCGAGGGAGCCCTCGGGAACCTCACCCCGTCTGGCGCCCGCGACATGGCCCGGGGCATGGTGGAAGGGGCCCAGGGGTTCGCGGGACAGGGGCCCTCCGGGATGGCGAACCAGATCCGGGACCTGGCCCAGCAGGTCATGGAGTGGTCGCAGCAGAACCGCGAGACGGTCATGGAGACCGTCCAGCGCGAGATCCGCAGGCAGCTGAAGGCGATCGGGCTCGCGACCACCGACGACCTCGACGCGCTCCGCAAGCGGGTGCGCGAGCTCGAGAAGGCCGCGGAGGGCGCGTCCGCCAAGCCCGCGCCGAAGCGCTCGACGGCGAAGAAGCGCACGTCCACGAAGTCCGCCGCGAAGCGAACCTCGGCCGCGAAGCGCATGTCGTCGGGCTCCGCGTCTTCCTCGTCTTCCCCGTCGGCGTCGTCGGGGTCCGAGGGTTCCGAGGGGTCGGCCGACGCCGGTGCGAACGACGGCGGGTCCCCGGGTTCGGGCGGAGACGCCTCGTAGGTCGGTGCGTCGCCGGCTCGACACCGAGCTCGTCCGGCGCGGGCTGGCCGCGAGTCGGACCGAGGCGCAGGCCGCCGTGGACGCCGGGCTCGTCACCGTGGGCGGACGGCCGGCCGGGAAGTCCTCGACGATGGTCGCCGACTCCGAGCCGGTCGCCCTCGCCGCGCCGCCGCGACGGTTCGTCAGCCGCGGGGGCGACAAGCTCGACGCGGCGCTCGACCGGTTCGGCGTGGATCCGCGGGCCGTGGACGCGCTCGACGCGGGGGCCTCGACCGGCGGGTTCACGGACGTCCTCCTGCGGCGGGGCGCCGCGCGCGTGGCCGCGGTCGACGTCGGGTACGGACAGCTCGCGTGGTCGCTCCGCCAGGACCCCCGCGTGATCGTCCTCGAACGGACGAACGTCCGCGACCTCACCGCCGACGACCTCCCCTTCGTCCCCGGCCTGGTCGTGGCCGACCTGTCGTTCATCTCGCTCCGGGTGGTGCTGCCGGCGCTCGCCGCCGTGGCGGGCCCGGAGGCCGCGTTCGTGCTCCTCGTGAAGCCGCAGTTCGAGGTCGGTCCGGCACGGGTCGGTAGCGGCGGCGTCGTGCGGGACCCCGACGCGTGGCGCAGCGCGTTGGACGGCGTCGCCGCCACGCTGGCCGAGCTCGGCAGGCCCGTGCGGGGCGCGATGGCCTCTCCGGTCCTCGGCCCCGCCGGCAACGTCGAGTTCCTCGTGTTCGCCCGATCGGGCGGGGGCGATGCCGCCGAACTCGGCGCCGCCGTGGCCGAGGGGATCGCGCAGCGGGGCGCGGCGACCGGCGAACGGAGCGAACCGTGACCGCCGTCGGGTTCGTCGTGCACGGCGGGCGGGGGCAGGCCGTCCGGACCGCGGCCCAGCTGATCCGCGCGATCGCCGGCCGGGAGGTCGAAGTCCGCGTGCTCGACGACGACCCGCTCCACTTCTCGACGGCCTCCCGCGGGGTGGCCGACCTGGCCCGCGACTCGGATGTCGAGCTGTCGCAGCCGGCCGAGTTCGCCGCCGGGCTCGACCTCGTAGTGAGCGTCGGCGGGGACGGGACGTTCCTCCGGGCAGCGCACTACGCCATGGAGGTCGACCGCCCGGTGGTCGGCGTGAACGTCGGGCGCATGGGGTTCCTCAC
>DATLUW010000354.1:0-13334 GCA_035577825.1 Actinomycetota bacterium
GGAGATCGCGTCGTGCTCGCGGCGGGGGAGGAGCCCCGCGCCCTCCCGGATGATCTCGCCGTCAGCCCACCACTCGGCGACGCGCGACTGCACGAGGTACCGCACGGGAATCTCCCCCGCGAACCACGGCACGCGTCGCTCGCGCCAGTCCTCCTCCGAAACGAGCGAGGCCCGCCGGAGGAACAGGTCGGCGGCCGAGCCCCACTCCCGGATGACCTGGAACACGGGCAGGCCGGCGCGCTGCTGGACCGCGAAGCGGTTGAAGCCCTCCACGGTCGGATCCGACCGCGCGTCGTCGCTCTTCAGGAACTCGTCCAGCTCGGCCGGCTGCTCGCCGACCAGAACGGCGGCGGCCGCGACCTCGGCGGCGGCCATGTGGCCGACCACGTCGCGGATCCGCCAGCCATGGGCCGGGCTCTCCGTCTCCCAGGCCTCGGGCGGCGTGTATTGGATCGTGCGGCCCACGGCCTCGCGCTCGTGGCGCGCGATCCCCAGCAGGTCCTGGTGTTCGATGCTCATCGGCGAGGTGCTCCCGCTCGTTGCGTCGTGCGTGGCGGCAGGCGGCCGAACGAGGCCGCACCGGCGGGGTCGCGCCGTGCACCGTCCGCTCGTCCCGTCCCGCGGTCCGGCGGATTGTACCCTCCGCTCGTGCGGGTCCTGTTCGCTCCGGACAAGTTCCGCGGGACGCTCACCGCGGCGGAGGCGGCCCGGGCCCTGGCCCGGGGGTGGCGCCGCGTCCGGCCGGGCGACGAGACCGAGGAGGTCCCGATGGCCGACGGCGGCGAGGGAACCCTCGACGCGCTGGTGGCGGCCCTGGAGGGCGAACGCCGGTCGATGACGGTGACCGGGCCCCTCGGCGAACCGGTCGAGGCCGCGTTCGGGCTGGTCAGGGGCGCGAACGGTCCGACCGGTGTCGTCGAGATGGCGCTCGCGTCGGGGCTCGCGCTCGTGCCGGACGACCGGCGGGATCCCCGCACGACGACCACGTTCGGAACCGGCGAGCTGATCCTCGCCGCCTGCCGGGCCGGCGCGAGGTCGGTGGTCGTGTGCATCGGGGGGAGCGGGACGAACGACGGCGGCGCGGGGATGGCGCAGGCGCTGGGGTTCCGGCTGCTCGACCGCGACGACCTCGACCTGGCACGGGGCGGGGCGGCCCTGGCGTCGCTCGACCGGATCGAGCCGGGCGGCCGCGCTCGGGAGCTCGACGGGGTCGGGTTTGTCGCTGCGATCGACGTCGACAACCCGCTCACGGGGCCGTCCGGAGCGTCGGCGGTGTACGGGCCGCAGAAGGGGCTCCGGGCCGAGGACGTCCCGCTGCTCGACGCCGCGCTCGCGCGCCTGGCCGAGGTGGTCCGGCGGGACCTCGGCGTCGACGCGGCCGAACGCCCCGGGGCCGGCGCGGCCGGCGGGGTAGGGTTCGGCCTGATGGCGTTCCTGGGAGCGGAGGTCCGCTCGGGCATCGACGTGGTGATGCAGGCGACGCGGTTCGACGAGCGCCTGTCGAACGCGGACGCGGTCGTCACGGGCGAGGGGAAGTTCGACCACCAGTCGTTCCGCGGGAAGACCGTCGGCGCGGTGCTGGAGGCGGCACGGGCACGCCGCGTGCCGGCGGCGGTCGTCGCCGGGCGCGCCGAGGCCGAAGCCGGCGGTGCGCCCGTGCTGTCGCTGATCGAGGTCGGCGGCCAGCGGCGGGCGTTCGACGACGCGGCGGGCGTGGTGGCCGAGGCGGCCGCGCAGCTGGCGGCGAGGAGCGACTGGCGGTGAGCCGGTCGATCGACCGCGTGGTGGCCGCCGGCGCCGAGCTCGGCGTGGCCGTCGCGCCGCGGCGGTTCCCCGAGGGGACGAAGACCGCCCAGGACGCCGCGCGGGCGATCGGCTGCGACGTCGCCCAGATCGTGAAGTCGCTGGTGTTCGTCGCGGACGGGTCGCCGTTCCTCGCGCTGACGAGCGGTCCGAACCGCGCGGACGAACGCAGGCTCGCCGAGCTGGTGGGCGTCGAGGCCGTGCGCAAGGCCGACGCGGAGGAGGCGAGGGCGGCGACCGGGTTCGGCATCGGGGGGACGCCGCCGTTCGGCCATCCGCGGAAGCTCCGCGTGCTGGTCGACCGCGACCTGCTCGGCCACGACGAGGTGTGGGCGGCGGCCGGGACGCCGGACTCAGTGTTTCCGCTCACGCCGGAGGACCTCGTGCGCGCATCCGGCGGCCAGCCGGCCGACTTCGCCCAGGCTCGCTGACGCGAACGACCGTGCTTGAGCGGTGGAACCCGACGTCGAGGGTATACTTCCGAACGCAACCAAACCGCCCCGACGACACCGGAGAGCAGGCACGATGATCCAGCTGACCGAGACCGCAGCGACCAAGGTCAAGGAGCTCCTCGAGGAGGAGGGCCGTTCCGACATCGCGCTCCGCGTCGCCGTGCAGCCGGGCGGCTGCAGCGGCCTCCGGTACGCCATGTACCTCGACGACCAGATGGGCGACAGCGACGTGGCCGAGGAGCAGCACGGCGTCCGCCTCGTGATCGACCGGATGAGCGTCCCGTACATCTCCGAGGCGAAGATCGACTTCGTGGACACGCTCGAGGCGTCCGGGTTCACCATCGACAACCCGGTGGCGACCGGCACCTGCGCCTGCGGCAACTCGTTCCACTAGTCCGCCCGCCCCTGCCGACCGAACCCGAGACCGGCCGGCCCGCTTGAGCGGACGCGATTCGACATCGCACCGCGGCCCGTCGGGGGCCCGTCCCCGGCGGGCCGCCACTTCCTTCGCGGGCGCGTGGGCCGCGGCACGGGCTCCGACACCGGCACGAAGTCCCTGCGAGACTCTTCCTTCGGCAGGGCGCCGCGCCGCCAATGCCCTGACCTGGCCGACCCCTCCGCGAGCACAGTGGCGCGCGAAACCCCTGTTCCTCGTTCATCGAGGCGACGCCGATTACACCAGACGGCTGAGGACACACTCACGCCCACATGATCTACTGGCCGTCACTCGGGGGGTTCTGGATGAAGCTCGAATTGGCGGTGTGCGGTGTCGCGTTCGCGTGCGCCGGGGTGCGGTCGGTGTTTGGGGTCGGCTTGATGCAGATCCTTCCGTTCCCTCCGCTGATCCGCTCGATCGATCAGGCCTCGTACGGTCTTCAGCCGATTCGATCCCACGTGGAGAGGGCGGGCTCCTGCTGACGGCATCCGACGTCGCTCACCTCCTGATGGCGCTCGCCGCCTTGCTGGCGGCGGCCCACGCCATCGGGGCCCTGTTCGCCCACTTCCGGCAGCCGCGGGTGATCGGCGAGATCGCAGCGGGACTCGTGCTCGGGCCCACAGTGCTTGGGCATCTCGCTCCGGGCGTGGAATCGATGTTGTTCCCACCGACCGGAGCCACTCCGGTCGTCCTCGGGGCCGTCTACCAGCTCGGACTGCTCCTGTTGCTGTTCTGCTCGGGCACGGAGATCCGTCTGGCGAAGGATCGGCGGGACGGAAAGACGATTGGTTGGGTGCTGAGCGCCGGGATGGTGCTCCCGTTCCTCGCGGGAATCGGCCTCCTCCACGTGATGAGCCTGCGCTCCTTCTGGGGGCCCCACGCCAACGCCTCGGCATTCCTGCTCGTGTTCGCCATCGCCATGGCCGTCACGAGCATCCCCGTCATCTCCAAGATCATGCACGACCTCGGCATCCTCGATACGGCGTTCGCTCGAGTCGTCCTCGGGGTCGCGGTCGTGGAGGACTTGATCCTCTACGTGGTGCTCGCCATCGCGCTCGGCCTCGCGCAGGGCAGCGCCGGGTCGCTGTTCGGGCTGCCGGCAGCGCTCGGGATCCGACCCGGCTCGCCCGTGGACATGGCCTACCACGTGGTGGCAACGCTCGCCGTGTTCGGGTGCGCGCTTGCGGTCGGCCCCAGGATCTACCCGGCGACCGTCCGCTGGCGCCTCAACTTGATCCGGAGGTCAAACCCCATCGCCTATCAGCTCGTGTTCATGCTTGCCGTCACTCTCCTCTGCCTGTTCCTCGGCCTGGAGGCCTTCTTCGGCGCCTTCGTTGCCGGCGTCGCCGTGGGCGCAGCCGATGATGCCGTTTCACCGCAGGCGCTGGAGTCCATCAAGCGATTCTCGTTCGCCTTCTTCATCCCGATCTACTTCGCCCTCGTCGGCCTGCAGCTGGACCTGCTCCGCGGGTTCAGCGTGGGATTCTTCCTCCTGTTCCTGCTGGTCGCGTGCGGGATCAAGGCGGGAAGCGTCTACCTGGGAGGGCGCCTCGCCGGCGAGACGAATGCATCGTCGTGGAACCTCGCGGTGGCGCTCAATGCGCGAGGAGGGCCGGGCATCGTCGTCGCGTCGGTCGCGTATGGTGCGGGGATCGTGAACGGCTCCTTCTACGCGATGCTCGTGATGCTCGCCATCGTCACATCGCTGGTTGCGGGGTCGTGGCTGGCGCGGGTTCCAAAGGACCGGTTGCTCGAACGCCCGGACGAGGTGGCGACCGGCAGGGCGGGTGAGTCCACGTCGGCTCCCACACCCGGGACGATCGACTAGAGCAGCGAGGCGTGGCCCCTGCTCGGATGCACGGCCGGCACCCCAATTGCATGGCTTCCGACGGCTCTGGCGACGCAATTGCGTCGGCCTTCCGGTGACGAATCGTGGGTGTGCCGGTTGAACCCCCGCCACCGGTTCCGCCCGACCGCCGGGAGGTGGTCGCAGGGCGCCGAGGCCCTGTCGGCCGAACGAGGCCGATCGGCGCCGTTCACCGGGGCGTCGTCCGGTCGAGCGCCCGGACCAGCCTCCAAACCGCGAACCCCAGCAGGGCACCGACCGTGTCGGCGACCGCGTCGAGCAGCTCGGCGTCGCGTTGCACGACGTGCTGGGCGATCTCGACGGCCGAGCCCAGGAAGATCGCCGCGATCACGACGCGGAGCCCGCTGCCTGCGATCACACCCCCGCCCCGGCCGGGTCGCCACACGGCCGCCAGCAGCCACGTCAGCGTGATCGCACCATACGCGCACGCGTGGACGACCTTGTCGGCGGCCGGGAACGCATGCAGCATCGATGGGGCCGGCCCGAGCGAATACACGAACGTCGCCACCACCGTCCCGAACGCCGCGATCCAGAACGCGGCCTCGGCGAGGGCCGAGCTGCGCCGCGACCGCCACCGTGCCCGGGGAATCTGCATGATGGCGAGCGTACCTGCAGGGTCGGCCGGCCAGGCCGCCTCAGGTATCGCGTTCCGATGGTGATCGCGGACCCGATGCGGCAAGCCTGTCCAGCTCCCCGAGTGTGGCGGCGTCGAGCTCGAGGTCGCCGGCGGAGGCGTTCTCCCGGACGTGCGACGAGCTGCGCGAACCCGCGATCGCCGCCGTGACGCCCGGCTGCGCGACCGTCCACGCCAGCGCGACCGCCGCGGGCGTGGTGCCGAGCCGCTCGGCCACGCGGCGCACGCCGTTCGCCACGGCGAGGCTCGCGTCGATGCCGTCCGGGCCGAACAGCCGCGCCGAGTCCGGATCCTCAGGCGTCCCCCGCCAGTCGCCCTCTGCGTACACGGTCTCCTTGGTGATCGCGCCGGTGAGCAGCCCGAACGCGAGCGGCCCGTAGGCGAGCACGCCCGTGCCCTGCTCACCGCACCACCGGATGAGCGCGCGGTCGTCGCGCCACAGCATCGAGAAGTTCTGCTGCAGCGAGTCCACGTGGCGAACGGCTTCGCACCGTTCGATGAGCTCCCGGGTGAAGTTCGACACGCCGATGGCCTCGACCAGGCCGTCGTCCACGAGCGCGGCCATCGCCCCCCACGTTTCCTCGAGGGGGACGCCGGTCGAATCCTGCCAGTGGAGCTGGTACATGCCGAGCCGATCGACGCCCAGCCGTTCCATGCTCTCCTCGGCCGCCAGGCGCACCTGCTCGGGCCGGAAGCCGGTTCCCTCGGGCTCCGGGGCGACCTTCGTCGCGATCACGACGTCGTCGCGGCCGCGCACGGCCCGCCCGACCAGCCGCTCGGACACGCCGTTCCCGTAGACCTCCGCGGTGTCGATCCAGCCGATCCCGGCATCCAGCCCCGCCCGGATGGCGTCCACGACGGCCTCCTCCGACTCGTTCGGCCCCCAGCTGTCGCCGCCGGCCTCCCACGTCCCGAACCCGATCACCGTGATCTCCGGGCCCTTCGAACCGAGCTTCACCGTCCGCATGCAGGCTCCCTTCCGACGAACCAGCCCGCGATCCTACGGTCGACGGGGCCCGATCGGGCGATCCACGCACCCGACCTGTGCCCACGGACGCGCTACCATCGTGAGTGGAGGACGGGCCCGCGCCCTGAGCGGCCCAACTGCCGATGACCTCGAAGACCGTCGAAGAGCGCGAGCGCGTCGTCGTCCGGTTCGCCGGTGACTCCGGCGACGGCATGCAGTTGACCGGCGACCGCTTCACGAGCGCCACGGCGGTGCTCGGCAACGACCTCGCCACCCTGCCCGACTTCCCCGCGGAGATCCGGGCCCCCGCCGGCACGCTGGCCGGCGTATCCGCGTTCCAGATCCACTTCGCCAGCCGCGACATCACGACGCCCGGCGACCGCCCGAACGTGCTGGTCGCGATGAACCCGGCCGCGCTGAAGACCAACCTCGGCGCGCTCGAGCGCGGCGGCATCCTCATCGTCAACGAGGACGCGTTCATCGACAGGAACCTCGAGAAGGCCGGCTACAAGGAGAACCCGCTCGACGACGGTTCGCTCGAGAGCTACCAGGTCTTTCGGGTGCCGATGACCTCGATCACCGTCCGGGCGACCGAGGGCCTCGAGATCACCAAGAAGGACGCCGAGCGCTCGAAGAACATGTTCGCCCTCGGGCTCGTGTCGTGGATGTTCGGCCGGCCGACCGACGTCACCGAGCGGTGGATCGAGCAGAAGTTCGCCGGCAAGGAGGACATCAAGGAGGCGAACCTCCAGGCGTTCCACGCGGGCTACAACTTCGGCGAGACCACCGAGCTGTTCGCGAACAGCTACTCGGTCAAGCCGTTCGAGGCGAAGCCCGGGCTGTACCGGAACGTCAGCGGGGCGACCGCGCTCAGCTGGGGCTTGATCGCCGCGTCCGCGCGCAGCGGGCTGCCGCTGTTCTACGCGTCGTACCCGATCACCCCCGCCTCCGAGCTGCTGCACGAGCTGTCGCGCCGCAAGAACTTCGGGGTGCGCACGCTGCAGGCCGAGGACGAGATCGCCGCGGCCGGCGCGGCGCTGGGCGCGGCCTTCGGCGGTTCGCTCGGCGTGACCGGCACGAGCGGCCCCGGCCTCGACCTCAAGACCGAGACCGTCGGCCTCGCCGTGATGCTCGAGCTCCCGATGATCGTCGTGGACGTCATGCGGAGCGGCCCGTCGACCGGCATGCCGACCAAGACCGAGGCCGCCGACCTGCTGCAGGCGCTGTACGGCCGCCACGGCGAGTCGCCGCTGCCGGTGGTCGCCGCCGCCACGCCGTCCGACTGCTTCGACACCGCGATCGAGGCCGCGCGCATCGCCGTGAAGTACCGAACGCCGGTCATCCTGCTCTCCGACACCTACCTCGGGAATTCGTCCGAGCCGTGGCTGCTCCCCGATGTCGACTCGTTGCCCACCATCGAGCCGAACTTCGCCGAGGGTCCGAACACGCCCGACGGGTTCATGCGCTACCTGCGCGACGCGAACGGCGCGCCGCCCTGGGCGCTCCCGGGCACGCCCGGGCTCGAGCACCGCGTCGGCGGCCTGGAGAAGGACGAGGCCGGCAACATCTCCTACGACGCCGCGAACCACGAGCGGATGGTCGAGCTCCGCGCCGCCAAGGTCGCCGGCATCGCGAACGACATCCCCGAGCTCGAGGTCGACGACGGCGACGACGAGGCCGAGCTGCTGGTGCTGGGGTGGGGCTCGACGTTCGGCGCCATCCGGGCGGCCGTCCGCCGCGCCCGGTCGAACGGGGCGAAGGTGGCCGGCGCGCACCTCCGCCACCTCAACCCGCTGCCGCGCAACATCGGCGAGGTGCTCCACCGGTACCCGCAGGTGCTCGTCCCCGAGATGAACACCGGCCAGCTGCAGAAGGTGCTCCGGGCGGAGTTCCTGGTGGACGTGCAGGGCTACCACCGGGTGACCGGCCATCCGATCGCCGCCGAGGAGCTGGAGGAAGAGATCATGCGGAGGCTCTCGTGACCGACGTCGCTGGCAACGGCAACGGATCCGGCGGGAACGGGTCCGTGGCCTCGACGACCGCGTCGGGCCCGCTCACGCTCACCAAGAAGGACTTCACCTCGAACCAGGAGGTCCGGTGGTGCCCGGGCTGCGGCGACTACGCGATCCTCGCGGCGGTGCAGTCGTTCATGCCGTCGCTCGGCGTCGAACCGCACAACACCGTGTTCATCAGCGGGATCGGGTGCTCCGGGCGGTTCACGTACTACATGGACACGTACGGCATGCACGGGATCCACGGGCGCGCGCCGGCGATCGCGACCGGGCTCGCGACCTCGCGCAGGGACCTCTCCGTCTGGGTCGTGACCGGCGACGGCGACGCGCTGTCGATCGGCGGCAACCACCTCATCCACGCGCTGCGCCGCAACGTGAACCTCAAGATCCTGATGTTCAACAACCAGATCTACGGGCTCACCAAGGGCCAGTACTCGCCGACCAGCGAGGAGGGGAAGGTCACGAAGTCGACGCCGTTCGGCTCGCTCGACCACCCGTTCAACCCGGTGGCGCTGGCGCTGGGGGCCGAGGGGGCGTTCGTCGCGCGGACGATCGACAACGACCGGGCGCACCTGACCGAGGTGCTGAAGGCGGCCGCCGAGCACAAGGGCGCGGCGTTCGTCGAGATCTACCAGAACTGCAACGTGTTCAACGACGGGGCGTTCGACGCGCTGCGGGACAAGGCCGCCGGGGCGGTGCACAACCAGATCCGCATCGAACACGGCCAGCCGGTGGTCTTCGACAACGGCACTCGCTGCGTCCGGGTCGGGCCGAACGGCCGACTCGAGATCGCGGCGACGGATGACACGCCTTCGGAGCAGATCGTCGTGCACGACGCCCACTCCGACGACCCGACGCTCGCGTTCCAGCTGGCGCACCTTGCGACGCGGCCGACCACGCCGACGCCGATCGGGGTGTTCCGTTCGATCCGCCGTTCGGTCTACGGCGAGGCGATGGACGCGCAGGTCGAGGCCGCAACCGAACGCCTCGGCAAGGGCGACCTGGCGAAGCTGCTCACGGGCGGCGACACCTGGGTCGTGAAGTAGCCGCGGGCTGCGCTAGTCACGTTCGAACGCGCGCTCCGAGGCCGCTTGCACTCGCGCGAGGCGTTCGACCAGCGGTGTGAGCTCGTCGACGAATCGGTCGACCACCGCTTCCGTCGTCGCGCGACCGAGTCCCATCCGGAAGGCGACCGTGTTCGGGACGCCCATCGCTTCCAGCACCGGGGAGGGCTCGGCCGGGAGCCCGGTCGCCACTGACCCGGCGTCCAGGCGGAACCCGCGTTCGTCGAGTGCCTCGAGCAGGGCCTCGGGGTCGACGCCCGCGACCGACCACGCGACCAGGTGAGGGGTTCGCTGCGTGGCGTGGCCGTGCACCCGGGCGCCGGCGACCTCACCGGCGATGCGTTCGCGGAGTCGGGTCGTGAGGCTCCACAGACGCCCGGCTTCGTCGGCCATCTCGGCTCGCGAGGCCTCCAGCGCCGCAGTCATCGCGACGATGCCGGGGAGGTTCGGGGCTCCGGGACGCCGGCGGCGCTCGCGGTCGTCGCCGTGTCGAACCGGGAGCGACAGGCCGGTTCGGACGTACAGGGCGCCGACGCCGGGCGGACCGCCGAACGAGTGCCCCGAGAGCGAGAGCAGGTCGACGCCGAGTGCCGCGACGTCGACCGGCAGGCGCCCGACGGTCTGGCCGGCGTCGGTGTGCAGCGGGATCCCGCGTTCGTGGGCGAACAGGGCCGCCTCGCCGACCGGCTGCAGGGTTCCGACCTCGTGGTTCGCGTGCTGGACGGAGCCGAGCAGGACGTCCTTGGAACGCATGAGCGCCGCGAACTCATCGACGTCGAGCTTGCCGTCGGCGTCGACGGGCGCGATGTCGACCGCGTAGCCGTTCTCGGTCAGCGCCCGGCAGGTCCCGACGACGGCCGGGTGCTCGACCGAGGTGGTGACCACGCGACCGCTCGTCCCGCGTGCGCGCGTCAGGCCCCAGACCGCGAGCGCCACCGACTCCGTTCCGCCGGACGTGAACACGATCTCGTCCGGCCGGGCGCCGATCGCCGCGGCGACCTGTTCGCGGGCGTCCTCGAGTGCCGCCTCGGCCGCCCGCCCCTCGGCGTGGCGTTGCAGCGGATCGCCGAACCGGTCCAGCGCCGTGACCAGCGCTTCGCGCGCAACAGGGTGCATCGGCGTGGCGGAGTGATGGTCGAAGTAGCCCTCCAGGTCGTCCATCGGGAGCGAATCTTGGCAGACGCCGGCGTGGGCGAACCGGGGCCTGCGAGGAGGCGGCGTCCTTCTCTGGCACGGAACCCGGTGCTATCATCCCCGCCACTCCAGCCGTGCCCGCAGCCGAGCGACCGGGGGACACGTGGCGCGTACGACTGAAGAGCTCACCGACGATCAGCCGGATCAGGTACGAAAGCAGCCTGCGGGACGACAGTGCCGCGTCTGCGACGTCAAGCTGTCCTCCTACAACCCCAACCCGTACTGCTGGCAGCACATGATCGGCCAGCCCTGGCGCGGCCCGACCGCCAAGCCGAAGTTCTAGCCGGTCAGACGACCGCCGGACCGCAGAAGAGCGTCAGCAGCACGACGCCGCCGTTCGTCCCACGCAGCAGTGCCGCCCCGGCCTTGCTCACGTAGAGCAGGGGAGGGGAGTCGACCGGCCCGGACGGCCGGACGCCGATCGCGCGCCGGGTCGACGCCGGCATCTCGGCCACGTCGACCGGATTCATCCGCTCGCTGTAGTACTCGAACGCGTCCGGGGCGCCGTTGCCCCCGAGCCACGCGGAGGTCCCCAGGGAGAACGAGTTCATGCCGGTCAGGTGCGAGACGCCGGGGGCGCGGTTCACGGCGCGGAGCAGCGCGCCGTCCCGATGCCGGGGCATCGAGATCGCGAGCGGATACACGGGCACGGCCGGGCAGACGTCGGATGGAGGCCCCTCGGGAGGAGCGTTCCCTGTCCCGCCCCCGTTCGGCGGCGGACGGATGGCGGACTTGAACAGGAGCACGGCCCGCGACGAGCCGGGACTGCATCGGAGGGGAACCGCGGTGAGCGAACCGACCGAATGCGCCCGGGCGAACTGGATGCCCATCTGGTCGGGCGCGATCGGGAACTGCTGCGACACCAGCATCCCGGCGGCTCGCCACCGATCGAAGGCGAACTCCCTGAGTGCGGCGAGATCGAGCGGAACCACGATGACCGCCCTGTTCCAACCGGCCTTTCGAGTGGGGGAGTCGGACACGTAGGTCCCCGCCGGCAATTCGACGGAGTGTCGAACCCACCCCGGGGCCGGGATCGCCATCGGGACGACACACGCGTCATGGAGTTGCCTCGCCGGCAAGGCTCCGAGTTGCCTCGAGTCCCCCGGCCGCGCGAGCACCGCGAAGGTGGTCGCGAGGACCACCAGCACCAGGAAGGCCGCCACGGCACTGCGCTCACGATTCACGGTTCGAGTATGAAACGCGGTCCGGGCGCGCGGAAGTGGTGGGTCGCGGTTGCCGGACGTCCGCGATCCGGGTTGACTGTTCATGCGATGTCCACGGCTTCCCCCGACGCCAATCAACCCCCTCCGCTCGTCGACTACGACCCATTGGAATCCGACCCCGCCCTGCTCGACGGTCTTCGCCGGGAGGGTGGCGGATGGGCGGAGGAGCGTGTCCGGCGGGCTTCGGTGATGGCCGGCGGCGAGGCGCTCGATTGGGGTCGGCTCGCCAACACCAACCCGCCTGTCCTGCGGACGCACGATCGGTACGGCGAGCGGATCGACGAGGTCGAGTTCCATCCGGCGTGGCACCAGCTCATGCGGGCGGGTGTCGAGCTCGGGCTGCACGGGTCGCCGTGGCGTGAGCCGCAGGCCGGATCGCACGTCGCGCGGGCGGCCGCGTTCATGCTGCTCGCGCAGGCGGAGTCCGGGTTCGGCTGTCCGATCTCGATGACCTACGCGGCGGTGCCGGTGCTCCGGCAGCAGCCGGAGGTCGCCGCTTCGTGGGAGCCGCGGCTCACCAGCCTCGAGTACGACCAGCGCATGGTTCCCGTCGCGGAGAAGGCCGGCGCTCTGAGCGGCATGGCCATGACCGAACGCCAGGGCGGCAGCGACGTCCGCGCGAACACCACCTCGGCCGAACCCGCCGGCGGCGCCTGGGCGATCACCGGCGCGAAGTGGTTCTGCTCGGCGCCGATGTGCGACGTCTTCCTCGTCCTCGCGCAGACCGCCAACGGTCTTTCGTGCTTCCTGCTGCCGCGGTGGCGGCCGGACGGCACCCGGAACGCGTTCCACATCCAACGGCTGAAGGACAAGCTCGGGAACCGCTCGAACGCGTCCAGCGAGGTCGAGTTCCACGGGGCGTACGCCGTGATGGTCGGCCCGGAGGGTCGGGGCGTCCCGACGATCATCCAGATGGTGAATCACACCCGGCTGGACTGCGTGCTGGGGTCGACCGGGCTGATGCGGCGCGCAACGGCCGAGGCCGCGCACCACGCCGCGCACCGGATGGCGTTCGGCAAGCTGCTGGCCGACCAGCCGCTGATGCGGAACGTCCTGGCCGACCTCGCCGTGGAGACCGAGGCGGCGACCCTCACGTCGCTCCGACTGGCCCGCGCCTACGACGAGGCCTGGGCCGGCGACGCCGAGGCGAAGCAGTTCGCCCGTCTGGCCACGGCGGTGAGCAAGTACTGGGTCTGCAAGCGAACCCCGCCGACGGTCGCCGAGGCTCTGGAATGCCTTGGGGGCAACGGGTTCGTCGAGGAGTCGCAGCTCCCGCGCCTCTATCGCGAGAGCCCGCTGAACTCCATCTGGGAGGGCTCGGGGAACGTCATCGCGCTCGACGTCCTCCGCGCCATCGCGAAGAGCCCCGAGTCGGTCGAGGCGTTCTTCACCGAGATCGCAACGGCCGAGGGCGGTGACCAACGACTGGACGCCTACGCGGCCAAGCTCCGCGACGACCTCGCCGACGCGACCGAGGTCTCCGCCCGGCGCATGGTCGAACGCATGGCGCTCGCGTTCCAGGGTTCGCTGCTCGTTCGCCACGGCGACCCGGCGGTGGCGCAGGCGTTCGTCGCGTCACGCCTCGAGGGTGACAGCGGGCTGGCGTTCGGCACGCTCCCGCCCGGCGTCGACGCCAGGGCGATCGTCGAGCGGGCGACCCCGCGAATCTAGGCCGGCTCGTC
>DATLUW010000355.1:0-2549 GCA_035577825.1 Actinomycetota bacterium
GGTCGAGGAGGACGGCGGCCGTGCTGTACCCGGTCAGGACGAGCAGCCAGAAGAGCAGGGAGCCCTCCTGGCCTCCCCAGAACGACGCGAGCTTGTACGGCGTCGGCAGCTCCCGGCTCGTGTGCTGGGCGACGTACGTGAACGAGAAGTCACTGCGCGCAAGCGCGATGAACAGCACGGCCGACGCGACGAGCGTGCACACGAAGGCGGCGACGAGGGCGTTCTGCGCGGAGCGCGACAGCCTGCGGCTGCGCGTGTGCGCCCCCCAGAAACCGGCCACGACCGAGTACACGGCCAGACCGAAACAGATGACGAGCGCTGCCCTACCGAGCTCGGGCACCGCGTTCCTCGGTCAAGTCTTCTTGGGCGAGTACTTCGACGGGCACTTGGTCACCATCGTGCCCGGGGCGGCGACGAATACGCCGTTCTGGAGGCGGCCGGTGACGACGATGTCGCGGCCGGGCCTGAAGAGATCGGGGACGGATCCGGTGTAGACGACCGGGACGGTCGCCGTTCCATTTACGTCGCGCAGGCGGAAGCGAAGCCCGGAGCCGTGCGCGTCGCCGGTGACAGGCTTGATGACACGCCCGGTGAGCGAGACCTTGTCCGCGTGGCCGGTGACCGTGCTCGGGCGGAGCGAGGGAGTGCCGCCGCCGGCGATCGACGAGTAGAGCAGGAACACCACGAGGACGGCGGCCACCGAGAGAGCGATCACCAGGCGCGCCGGACTGGGTCTGCGGGCCACGGACGGATTTTAGGCGAGACGGCCGGGGGCCGGGACCGGTTCAGAACACCACGATCACGAACTGGTGCTCCGGGCCGAGCTCGAAATGCGGATCGGTAGCGTGCACCGGCGCGACCCGGAACGATCCGTCCGGAAGCGCCGACACCGTCATCGGCTGCGGGTTGTTCCCCACACCCGAGACCACTGCTGCGTGCCCGACGATCCCGTTGAACCTGATCTGGAACGCGTCGCCGACGCGGCGCACCTGCACCTGGGCGTGCGCGCAGTCGAAGCGAGCGCTGAACAGCCGCCTGCTGCTCGAGTAGCTGGAGGGCATGTTCTGGATCCCCGCGCGCGGGTCACCGACGACCGTGGCGAAGCCCTTCACCGCTCCATCGGTGCAGCGGGGCTGGGCAACGGCGGTGTGGCGGCCGACCGCGAACGCAGAGCCGCCGATCGCGAAGAACAGAGCGATGGCACTGAGGACGAGCGCCGGCGAAGGGCGACGCACGCGAAGGGATGCGTTCACATCGACCTCCGTTTCGGTCTGGGTGCGTGCTGTATAGCACGCCTGGACGAGCGCGAATTCTACGGTTCGACGGGTGCCGGCCTACCCCTGCGTTCGGGCACGCGGTAGCCGTGCTCGGCGCAGAGCGATCCGGGTGCGTCCTCGGTGAGAGCGTCGCAGTAGCCCTTGCCGTATGCGGCCCTGATGAAGGCGCCCACCACCTCGAGGTTCCACTCCGAGATGTCGCTCGCCTCCCGCCAGAGATCGGCGAGACGGACGTCGATGTCGAGCTCGAGCAGGTCGATTCGAGAAGGTCTCCGAGGCATGCGGATCACCATACGGAGCGGTCCGGACGGCATGCACTAGGCTGGTGCCGATGGGCACGATCAGGGTCGGACCGGCGCGGGTTCCCTCCAGGGAGAGCCCCGAAGCAGCCGTCGAGCTCCTGCTCGAGCGGGGCTATCGCGCCTGCGAGATCGACTTCGAGAGCGGCTTCTGGATGGACTATCCGTGGGCGACCCGCTTCGGAGAGGTCGCCCGCGACGCGGGAATCGGCCTCTCCGTCCACGCGCCGCTGGCGGGCTTTCTCGGCCAGGTGGAGCGGGACAAGAAGCACCGAATGGCGATCGGCATGCTCGACCACTCCGCCGGCGTCGCCGTCGCCTGCGGCGCCGAGCTGGTCGTCATCCATCCCGGCTTCCTGCTCGGGCGGGAGCGCGAGGACGCCGTCGCTGCCGTCGTCGAGCAACTCGGCGAGCTGCGGGAGCGGCTCGAGGGGAAGAACCGCGCGGTTCCGTTCGGCGTCGAGGTGATGGGGCGCGTCCGTGAGCTCGGGACGGCCGAGGACGTCTTCGCGATCGCCGCTCGGCTGCCCTGGGTCCGACCCGTGATCGACTTCGCGCACCTCCATGCCGTTACCGACGGAGCCTTCACCGACGTCGACGCGTTCCGGGACGTCCTCGAGATCGCCGACTCGATCCTCGCGAAGGGCGCACCGTTCCACATCCACTTCAGCGACATCCAGTTCGCGAACCGCAACGAGACCAGGCACCTGCCCTACGGCGAGGGCACGCTGCGCGCCGAGCCGCTGGCGGCCGCGCTGAAGAAGTTCAGACGCCCCGCGACCGTGATCTCCGAATCGCCCGACGAGGAGTCGTCTCAGGCGATCCGGGCGATCCTCACGGCGAAGCCGGCCGGTACGCGTCGCTAGATCGAGCCAAATGCCGCCGGAGCCGGGCTCCGCCCGGCGGGAGGCTCTCCAGGGAGAGGCAACAATGGCAGCGCGACCCGCCCGGCCGGCTCCGCCAGCGCCGGGAC
>DATLUW010000356.1:0-2260 GCA_035577825.1 Actinomycetota bacterium
CTGTCCGTCGAGAACGGGGCGGTTGTTCGGTAGGGTGGCGGGCCGACGCCCTCGGGGGATCGGTCCGTGCTGGAGCTCGACCATCTGACCAAGCGCTACGGCGCCATCACGGCGCTCGACGGCCTCACGTTCGCCGTCGACCGCGGGCGGATGTTCGGGTTCCTGGGGGCGAACGGCGCCGGGAAGACCACCGCCATGCGCATCGTGATGGGCGTCGCGGCGCCCGACGCCGGCGAGGTCCGGTGGAACGGCACCCCGGTGAGCGGCGACGACCGGGTTCGGTTCGGCTACATGCCCGAGGAACGCGGCCTGTACCCGAAGATGCACGTCCGCGAGCAGCTCGTGTACCTGGCCCGGCTCCACGGCATGCCCCCGGCGAGGGCCCGGGCGAACGCCGACCGGTGGCTCGAGGTGTTCGGCCTGACGGAACGGGTGGACGCCAAGGTCGAGGAGCTCTCGCTCGGGAACCAGCAGCGCGTGCAGCTCGCCGCCGCGCTGGTGCACGAGCCCGACCTGCTCGTCCTCGACGAGCCGTTCTCCGGCCTGGACCCCATCGCGGTGGACACGCTCGGCCGGCTGCTGCTGGAGCACGCGGCCGCGGGCGCCACGGTGCTGTTCTCGAGCCACCAGCTCGACCTCGTGGAGCACCTGTGCGACGCGGTGGCCATCGTGGACAAGGGCCGGCTCGTGATGACCGGGCCGCTCGACGAGCTGCGGTCCTCGGGGCGGCGCCGTCTGGTGGTCGAGCTCGGGAACGGCAGCACGGACTGGGCCGACGGGCTCGAGGGAGCCGAGGTGCTCGAGCGGCGCGGGAGGCGGGTCGTCCTCCGCCTCGCCGACCACGCCGACCCCCAGGCGGTCCTGGCCGCAGCGCAGGCCGCCGGGCTCGTGGTGACGTTCGCCGTCGAGCGCCCCCGCCTGTCCGAGCTGTTCCTGGAATCGGTGGCGGCATGAACGATTCGAATGGCGCGAACGGCGCGAACGACCCCGTCGGAGCGAGCGGTGCGAGCGACACGGGCGGCGCGCGCGGTCCCGACGCCGTGTCCTCCACCGCGCAGGCGCTGTCCACCCGCGACGGCGTCCGGCTGATCGCGGGCCGGGAGATCCGGGAGCGAACCCGGGCGCGGTCGTTCCGCATCGTCACGGTCGTGCTGATCGCGATCGGGGTGGGGGCGGTCGCGATCCCGGCATCCACCGCGAACAACACCCCGCCGGTGGAGGACGTCGGCCTGGTCGGCACCTACGCGCAACCGCTGCAGCGGTCCATGGCCGCCGCGGGCACCTCCGTCGGCGTGACCGTCCACCTCCATTCGGAGCGCGACCTGACGGCGGCGAAGGCGGCGCTCGCGTCCGGCGCCATCGACCTCGCCGTCGTCGACTCCGCCAACCTGCTGGTGCAGAACCCGATCGACAAGCCCACCTCGTCGCTCGGGCGGCTCACGTCGGCGCTCTCGCTCGCGCTCGGCCTGTCGAAGCAGCTCGCGGCCACGGGCCTCTCCCCCGACCAGGTCGAACACGCCCTCCAGGCCCAGCCGCTCACCGTCACGACGATCGAGCACGTCGCGGCGGACATCGGGAAGCGCCGCATCCTGGCCTACGTCGGCCTGCTCATCCTGTACCTCGCGCTCATCACGTACGGGGGCTGGATCGCCGTCGGTGTGCTGGAGGAGAAGTCGAGCCGGATCGTCGAGATCCTGCTCTCGACCGTCCGCCCGGCCACCCTGATGGCCGGGAAGGTCGTGGGGATCGGCGCCTGCGGCCTGCTGCAGTTCGGTTCGATCGTGGTCGCGGCCCTGGTGACCGCGTCGGCCATCGGGAAGGACGTGCTCCCGTCCGGGTCCACGCTCGCGATCCTGTCGGCACTGATGTGGTTCCTGGTGGGGTTCGCGTTCTACTCGAGCCTGTACGCGGCCGCCGGGTCGCTCGGCTCGAAGACCCAGGACGCGCAGGCCGTCGTGGCGCCGCTGCAGGTCCTGCTGCTGATCATCTACCTCGTGGGGACGATCACGGCGCTCGCCAACCCCGACGCCCCGCTCATCGTGGTGATGTCGTTCTTCCCGCCGACCGCCCCGATGACGATGAGCGTGCGGGCCATCGTCGGGGACGTGCCGGCCTGGCAGATCGCGATCTCACTCGCCCTGACGCTGGTGACCACCGTGTTCCTGATCCGGCTGGCCGGCCGCGTCTATGCGAGCGCCATCCTGCGGACCGGCCCCCGCATGAAGTTCCGCCAGGCCCTGCGGGAGGCGAACGAGCCGGG
>DATLUW010000357.1:0-3002 GCA_035577825.1 Actinomycetota bacterium
TGCATCGGGCCCGAGGCCTTCTGAGAAGTCTTCCCGTAGTTGGCGTCGAAACCGGAGTTGAAGCTCTGCTGCGCGGAGTCGAGCTCGCCCTTGGCCTTGTCGACGTCGCCCTGGACCTGGCCGCCGAGCTTCCCGGCCTCGCGATCGCTGACGCTCTTGTTGGCGCTGACGAGCCGGCTCCACGGGGTGAACTCCTGCTCGTGCGGCGGAGTGCCCGGAGCGTAGACGGTGCCCGACGAGGCGTTGGGGCGCTTCTGCTCTTCGGCGTCGTAGTCATTAATCGTAGGCATTCACCATCCCCAAGCCGAACAGTTTCCGATGAAGTATTCCTGAACCGTCGTGTTCGCGGTGAACGCGCTCCCCACGACGTGCTGCCAGGTGCCTTGAGCGTAGTCGATGGGAAGGTCCGAGGTGAGGGTACCGCTGGCCGTGGCCGCGCTGTCGAGGCGCTGCACGTAGTACTTGATGTCACCCGTCCCGCCGTCGCTCGGCGCGAAGTAGAACCAGAGGTCGTAGAAGCCGTTCAGGTTGTTCGTGGTGCAGGGGAAGCTGCTGCCCAGGTCCGTGCATGGGCCCTTGCCGGTGCCGTCGTTCGAGCAGATGGAGCAGTTGGTATTCCCCGCGTCCGCGTCGTGGCCCATGAAGACCACGTTGGCCTCCTGGCTGGGGTTGTCGTTCGCCGCGATGACTGAGCTGCTGCCGAACTTGAGGCCCTGGAACACGCGCGCGGTGGACTGAGTCATCTGGCCCAAACCGAAGCGAATCCAGTAGAGCCCGCCCCCTGCGCCGCCGATGTTGCTGCCCCGCCACATGTACACCGAGGCCATGCGGATGCCGGCGTTGGTGTTCTGGGTTCCGGCCGTCTGGTAGATGTGCTTGAGGTTGCGGCCGTAGTAGTTGCCGGCGTCCCACGCGACGCCCGCCGCGCCCGCGATGACGGTGGGGGCGGTCTGGTCGTCCCCCTGACACGTAGGAGCTGAGCTGTTGGCCCCGATGCCGGCGAAGCAGCACATCTTCCGCCAGGGCGGAGTCGTGCCGTTCATCGCGAAGCCGGAGAGCACGCCTGTCGGCATGGGCTGTCCGATGACGCTGTTGATTTCCCACGGAATGGGCGGGAACCCGGCGAGCGGCTGGAGCGCGAACGGCTTGACGTAGTTGTTGAGCGGCGGAGCTGGCGCGGTCGTGACCGGGACGAACAGCTCGTGGGTGCCGTCGCCCAGCAGATTGGTCAGACCGCTGCAGCCGCCGTTGCCGTTGAACTGGATGGAGCCGGCGTCCGTTCCGCCCGAGCACGTGCCGGGAGGGACGTCGCAGGTGAGGGCGCCGCTCGCGCTCGTGGCGCTGGCGTACTTGGTGGCAGCGCACGTCGCGCCGGCATAGGCGGAGCACGATCCGGAGCCGTTCGTCTGGAGATTCCCCGCGCTCCCTCCCGCGCACGTTCCGGCCGGGATGGAGCAGGTGAGGTTGCCGTTGTTGTCTTCGCTCGATGCGAAAGCTCCCGCTCCGCAGGTGCTGCCGACATACGGGATGGGCGTGCCGCTGACGTTCCGCACCAGCCCGGCGTCGAGGGCCCCGAGGTCCTTCCCGTTGGGGAGCGATGCGACGGCGTGCGCGAGCCAGAAGCCGGCGTCGAGCGGGGCGTAGACGATTCCGCCGCTGGTGCCACCGTCGCCGATCGCGCAGGTGACCGAGCAGTAGTCGAGCACGCACGAGACCGTGCAGTTGGTCATATTGATGGAGCGCGCGATGCCCGCGTCTCGACCGTTCGAGTACATGTGCACGCCCACCGAGCTCGGGGCAGTCGCGGACAGAAGCATGGCGAGGAGCAGGCTCATGGGATGACGTCCACCGAGAAATTGTACCGAGTGAGCGCGACCAGGCCGACGAAGAGCAGCCGAATGCCAGACGTGGTCATGGTCCACCAGAAACCGTAGCCGCCGTCGATGGGCACGCCGTCGTTCCGGTAGATGTTCGACACGATGACGCCCCGCGGGACGGTGGTCAGCGGGTTGAGGATGTCGACGTAGACCGCGCCCAGATTGCTCGTGGTGAACGAAGTCACCGGGGTGATGATGTGGGTCGCCGCGTTGACGCGCTTCACCAGCTGCTGAATGACGACGTTCAGCGACTCGATGAGCGGGAGCAGCGCCGCCCGGGTCTTCGAGTCCAGACCCGAGAGGTCCGACGGGGTGAGGCGGTACGAGGTGACGACGTCGTTCATCGACTTCCTCGAGCGGCCGGGCCGTCCGCGGTCATGAACTGCGCCCCGAAGCCCTGCAGCTTCACCTTGAACCACGCCTCCCGAGTCTTCATGCCGATGAAGAACTGGGCCGCGTTCGTCCACTTGGGGTCCAACGGGTTGACGTCGACCATCAGCGGGGTGGGGTCACCGAATGGAGTGGCCCCGTAGCCGCCGCCGCCGGAGTTCTCGCTCGAGCCGAAGCCGACCGACGACATGTCGACCTCCTTCTCGGCCTGAATCTGGTCGGTCATCAGCAGCGCCTTGCCGGTGCGCGCCGAGTACCACTCCGGCTTAAAGAGGAACTGCAGCCGGGTGAGCGTCATGCGCGCCGCCGGGCTGCCCCGGGGCTGGAACTGGGCGACCCAGTCGTAGCCCTTGTAGACGGTGCAGGCGCCCGCGGCCCACGGCCCCGCCTCAAAGACGGTGATGTCCAGGCCGTCGACCGCCGCCACCTTCGTGACGTACAGGGTGCCGCCGACGGTCTGGGTGATGACGTCGCCCACCTCGACGTCGGTGGCGTCGACCAGGGTGAGCTCGGTGGTGCTCGCGACCGAGGCGATGGTCGCCGCGAAGTCGGCGTCGGCGTAGTCGAGGTAGCTCGGGTTGTTCCCCTTGCGCTCCTGCGTCACGCGTCCGGTGCCCCATACGGTGTCGTCCAGACCGAGCAGCAGCTTGTCGGCCTCGGGCCCGACGATGCCGCACGTCGCCGAGGGACCTACTGGACCGGTCCAGGTGCTGGTCGCATCGTTGAAGACGAAGG
>DATLUW010000358.1:0-2437 GCA_035577825.1 Actinomycetota bacterium
GTCGTCCGCGACGACCTCCACCCGGATCAGCGGCTTGCCCTCACCCATGCGTGCTCCTATCCGAAATGCTCGATCAGCGAGTGGAACCGGCTGCCGTCCCGATCGTCACCCGCGGCGAACGCCCCACGACCACCGCCGTCGGCGATGTCCACGCTCTCAACGCTGATCTCGCCGACGAATCCGGGCCATCCAGACTCCCTTCCCAACCCCGGCCGACCGAAGCGGGCAGTCTCACGGGGTCCGGCAGGCCCGTCAATCGAACGCCGCCCGACGGCATTACGACGTGACGGGCGAAGATCGTCGTCTGCACCAGGCCGTCGTCGCTCACGAACGTAATCGGTCCCTTCTGCGGCAGAATCGTCGATCGGGTCGAGGCGTCATTCGAGCAACGGAACCCCGTGGGCGCTGCGCGCGTACCCGCTGCGGATGCGTGCGGTGGGTGGGCGAGTCGTGGCGGCGCTGGCGCTCTGCGCCGGACTGGTCGCGTCGTGCACGTCGGGCGGCGCGCCCGGCCCGACCACCGGATCGTCGAGCTCGGCGCCCATCCCGACCGGGACGTCCTTCGAGCCGGGGCCGACGACGGGGTCCCGGGCGGCCGCAACGCCGTCCGCCGGTGAGCCGTCACCCGCGCCGCCCGGCGGCGAGATCGCGTTCCATTCGGATCCCGGCGGCAACGATGACACCTACCTGATGCGCGCCGACGGCACGCGGGCCGAGCCGCTCACGTTCCGGGTCGAGACGGTCGCGCAGCCGGTGTGGTCGCCGGACGGGTCGCGGCTCGCCGTGGAGTGCTGTTCGTTCTCGCAGGACGAGGTGATGGTGATGAACGCCGACGGGAGCGACCGCCGGGTGGTCACCGGCGGTGTCCCGGACGCGAGCTCGCCGGCGTGGTCGCCGGACGGCCGCCGTATCGCGTTCGAGTCGGTCTCGAAGCGCTCGCTGTACGTCGTCGACGTGGCCGCAGGTGGCCGGCCGTCACGGCTCACCTCCGGGGCCGGGCCGTCGTGGTCGCCCGACGGAACGCGGATCGCGTTCTTCCGCCGCGCGGGCGGGAACACCGACGTGTTCGTCCTCGAGGTCGCGTCAGGCCGGGTCCGGCGGCTGACGACGTCCGCCGGGGACGACGTCTCGCCGGCCTGGTCGCCCGATGGGAGGCACATCGCGTTCGTGTCGGACCGGGACGGCGACGAGGACGTGTGGGTGATGGCGGCCGATGGGTCGGGCCGGACCGACGTGTCACAGGACGACAACCCGGACGAGGGCTTCACGTGGTCGCCCGACGGGCGCCGGCTGGCCTTCGTCGACTACCGGGGCGGCGCCGATCCCCACTCGATCGGGATCGGCGACGCCGAGGTCATGGTGGTGAACGCCGACGGGTCCGGGCTCGCCGACGTCACCGACTCGTCGGCCTGGGAGGGCGACCCCGCGTGGTCGCCCGATGGAACGCTCCTCGCGTTCACGAGGCGAACGAACCATGCGGAGGTCGTCACCATCCGGCCGGACGGTACCGGCGAGCGTGTGCTCGCCGGAGTCGAGGGCGAGGCCAACGACTGCTGCGCCGCATGGCGCCCCGGACGATGACGGACGGGCCCTCGTGGCCGGCCCGGCTACGAGGCCTTCTTGCCGCGCCCGGTGACCTTCTTCACAGCCTCCTTGCCCGCGTCGAGCATCGCGAGCACCGGGCCGCCGATCACGTTTCCCGGCGGCTCCTCGGGCGCGCGGGGGTGCGGCCGTGTCGGCGCAGCCAGCTTGGCGCGCTCCATGAGGTCGCCGAGCTCGCTCAGCTGGGTGCGGGTGAGCGCCTTCCGCACCTTGGGGAACATGTCCTGCTCCTCTTCCCCGATGTGGTGGCGGACCGACTCGATGAGGACCGTGACCTTGGCGTCGTACCGCTCGTCCTGTGGTTCCATCTTCTCGAGCTCGGAGAGCGTCCACTTGACGATGTGGTGCTCCTCGAGCGACTCCAGAACGTCGTCCTCGGTCTCCACGATCGCCTCGCGGACCGACGGGTAGAAGACCTGCTCCTCGATCGCCGCGTGGACCGAGAGCTCCTCGGTGATCTTGTCCACGAGCTTCTTCTTGGTGGCGAATGCTCGGTTGCCGGCCCGTTCGTACTTGCTGAACAGCTCCTTGACCTTCCGGTGGTCGTCCTTCAGCAGCGTGATGGCGTCCATGCCATGCGATCCCTTCCGTGTGGGGTTGATGTCCTCACCTCTACCCTCTCGGCCAGCAAGGAACCGCCGGGGCCGGGCTCCGGCTCGTCGGCGGGCACCCGAGCCGACTTGTCCGGGTTCCTCCGTACAGGGGTGGACTGCGGGCGTTCGGGGGCCTACGATCGGGAACCCCGCCCGAAGGGAAGCGCCCTCATGTCACCCCGTCGACTCCTCGTTCCGCTGCTGCTCGCCGCGCTGCTCGCCGTGCCGGCGTCGCGCGCGCC
>DATLUW010000359.1:0-4260 GCA_035577825.1 Actinomycetota bacterium
GCCCGTGGAAGCTCCGCCCGCGCCCGCTGGGGCCCTGCCCCTCGCGGAACCCGAGGCCCCGCCCGTGGAAGCTCCGCCCGCGCCCGCTGGGGCCCTGCCCCTCGCGGAACCCGAGGCCCCGCCCCAGATGCTCGCGCCGACGGCGCCGCCCCCGGCGCCCGAGGTGGCCCCCTCGAACGAGACCTGGCTCCCGCCCGTCGTGATGCGCGAGTTCCGCCCGAAACCGGCGAAGACCCGCGCCCGCGGCCGCACGACGAGGGTCGTCGTCCTCGTCGTGGCCGCCGTTATCCTGGCCGGCGCGCTGGTCGCCCTGTTCCGCCTGCTGTCGTCGAACGACGCCGCGCCGGCGCCGACCCCTGCCCCCTCGTTCGTCGCGCCCGGAGCGCTCCCACTCCCCGCCGGCGGCGTCGACTGCTCGAGCGTCCCGAAGATCTCGCCGGTCGGCGGCGAGGCGCGGGGCGGCCAGATCATGGTGATGAGCTGGAAGGGCACCCAGGTCAGCCGGCTGACGTTCGACGGCGCGGACGACGGCGATCCCTCGTGGACGCCGGACTGCCGGCAGGTCGTGTTCGGCAGCGACCAGGCCGGGACGCCGGACGTGTTCCGGATGCGGAACGACGGCACCGCCATGACCAGGCTGACCGTCGGCACCGACCTCGACGCGTCGCCGGCGATGTCGCCGGACGGCCAGCACATCGCGTTCGTCTCGAACCGCGACGGCAACCTCGAGATCTACTCCATGCGAACCGACGGCACCGGCGTCAGCCGCCTGACGGACGACCCCGGGAACGACGCGTTTCCCGCCTGGAGCCAGGACGGCCGGCAGATCGTGTTCTCCTCGGCCCGGGCGGGCGACGCCGACCTGTACGTGATGAACGCCGACGGGACCGGGCTCCGGCCGCTGCTGCAAGAATCGGGCTCCGACCTCGAGCCGGCCTGGTCGCCGGACGGCCGGCAGGTCGCGTTCGTCGGCAACCCGGGCGGCGGGACGTTCGACCTGTACGTGATGGACGCCGACGGGTCGTCGCTGACGCTCGTCCGCGCGACGCCGCTCGCCGACGAACAGGACCCGGCGTGGTCGCCAAACGGGAGGTGGATCGCGTTCTCCGCGGACTTCGGCGGGAGACGCAACATCTACCGGATCGCGCCGGACGGGAGCCACCTGCGGCGCCTCTCCACCGGGCCGGGGCCCGATCGCCAGCCCGCGTACTCGCCCGACGGCTCGCGGATCGCGTTCGTCCAGGGCGGGCCGGTGTAGCTACAGGATCTTCCGGAGCACCTTCCGCTTCAGCCCGGTCCACGGCGGGTACTGCACCGGCGGGTCGGGCTTCACGGGCTTCGACATGACCGGCTTGCGGTTGCTGAACGTCTCGAACCCCTCGCGGCCGTGGTACGCGCCGTACCCGCTGTCGCCGACCCCGCCGAACGGCAGCCCGGGCACCGCGAAGTGCACGACGGTCGCGTTGACGCACGCGCCGCCGCTCGACGTCCGCTGCAGGACCGCCTGCTGCGCCTGCCGCGACTTCGCGAACACGTACAGCGACAGCGGCTTCGGTCGTTCGTTGACGAACCGGATCGCGGCGTCGAGTGAGTCGACCGCGATCACCGGCAGGATCGGACCGAAGATCTCGTCCTGCATGACCGCCGCAGACGGGTCCACGCCGCGGAGCACGGTCGGGGCGATGTACCGGTCGTTCGGGTCGACTCCGCCGCCGGCCACCACCTCCGTGAACCCGCCCTGGTCGAGCAGCGACGCCAGCCGTTCGAAGTGCGACTGGTTGACGATCCGCGCGTAGTCCGGACTGGTGCGGGGGTCGTCGCCGAAGAAGCGCGCGATCTGCCCGCGCAGACCCTCGACGAGGGCCCGTTCGACGTCGCGGTGGACCAGCACGTAGTCGGGCGCGATGCACGTCTGCCCGGCGTTGATCCACTTGCCGAACGCGATCCGTCGCGCCGCGACCTCGATGTCCGCGTCCGCGTGCACGATGGCCGGGCTCTTCCCGCCAAGCTCGAGCGTGACCGGGGTGAGGTGTTCGGCCGCGGCCCTCGCGACGATGCGGCCGACGCGGCCGTTCCCCGTGTACAGGATGTGGTCGAACCGCTGCTCCAGGAGCGCGGTGGTCTCGTCGACGCCGCCCTCGACGATCGCGACCGCGTCGGGGTCGAGATACTGCGGCACCAGCCGTCCCAGGACCTCGGAGGTCGCCTCGGAGATCTCGGACGGCTTGCCGACCACGGCGTTCCCGGCGGCGAGCGCGGCGATCATCGGCTCGAGCAGGAGCTGGATCGGGTAGTTCCAGGGCGCGATGACCAGCACGACGCCGAGCGGCTCGCGCACGACCCGTGCGCTGGCCGGCTGCTGCACGACCGGCACCGACACCCGCTCGGGCCGCATCCAGTCGCCCATGTGCTTGAGCGTGTAGTCGACATCGCGGATCGTGAGCACCACGTCGGTGAGCCAGCCCTCGACGCTCGGCTTGCCGAGGTCGTGCGCGAGCGCCTCCAGGAACTCGTCTTCGTGCTCGACGAGCATCCGCTTGATCGCCTGCAGCTGGACGCGCCGCCAGGCCTCCGGTCGCGTGCGGCCGGATTCGTACGTGGCGCGCAGGCGGTCGACGGTCCCGGCGGCCTCGTTGCCGACCACCTGGGGACGGAACGCCGCCTCGGCGTCCGCCGCCGCCTCCGCCCGGTCGATCCCGGGAATCGCCATGGTTCGATCACCTCTTTCTTCGCGGGCTCCCGGCATTGTGCCCGATCGTGGGCGGCCCATGCCTGCCCTGCTACCGGAGCGCGCCTCAAGCACGAGGCCGAGCCCGGCGAGCGCGAGTTGGAGGGGGGACGTGCATCCACCGCCGCCGTCCCGTATCCGCGGGCCGCGCTAAACCCCCGCTCGGCCGGCGGGTCAGTGGCAGCCGTCGAACGAGAAGTGGCCGGGGTCCGTGTTCGGCTCGGACTCACACCACCCGAACCGTTCGAGCGCGGCGATCACGCCGGGTGTGTCGAGGCTGCCCTGCGTGACGTCGACCGCCGCGCCGAGCTGGTGGTACGAGGCCCCCGGCGACGCGCACGTCCCCGGGCAGCCGTTCGCGTTGCCGCAGATGTTCGTGCACGCGAGGGCCTGCTCGGCGCACGAGCGGTAGCTCTGCACGACGTCGATCTGGCCGTGCGCCCGCCGCTGGGCCCGGCGGAACGCCTTCATCGCGGCCGGCTGGAGCGTGACGCCCTCGAGCGTCCGAAGCGGCGGCGCGCTGGCGCACGTGTCCGACGGACGGGTCAGCGGATCGTGCCCGCGGGCGAACCACGCCACCGCGCCGGCCACCGCGACCACGACGACCAGCCCGACGACGAACACCCGCCGTGAGGGGCGAACAGCGTGCTTCGCCATCCACCGACCCTACCGGGGGATGTCGGTTCGCGGGCGTTCGCCTTCGGTGAGAACCTGAGCACAGGCGAAAGGAGGGCAGCCGGATGAGCGGACCGGTCGAGGAGTTCGCATCGGTGACGCCCGGGCTCGGGGTCAGCGCGATCGAGGTGCGGGAAGGGCGTTCGGCGCAGGTCGGGCGGATGGGCGTCCTGCGCGTGCTCCCGACCAAGGGCCGGCGGGCGATCGGGCCGTGGTGCTTCGTCGACCTGATGCGACCGGAGGACCTGACCGATCCGCCGCCGCTCGAGATCGGACCGCACCCGCACATCGGTCTCGCGACCGTGACGTGGCTGTTTGACGGCTCGGCGCTGCACAGCGACTCGCTCGGCACCGAGCAGCTCATCCGCCCGGGCCAGCTGAACCTGATGACGGCGGGAAACGGCATCGCCCACGCCGAGCTCGGCGTCGACCGGCCCACTGCCGGCGCCGGCGGGATCATGGGCGCGCAGATGTGGCTCGCCCAGCCCGAGGGAACGCGCCGCGGCGGCAGCCGGTTCCAGCACGTCGGCGAGCTGCCGGTCGCCGACCTCGCGTCCGGCGAGGCGAGCGTGCTGATCGGCGAGGCCGGCGGCGCCCGATCCGCGGCGGCGGTCGACCACCCGACCGTCGGCCTCGACGTGGCCTTCCGCGACGCGGTCGAGCTGGAGACGAACCAGTCGTTCGAGTACGGCGTCGTTCCGGTCGACCGCCCGGTGAAGGTCGAGGACGCGGTCGTCGAGCCCGGGTCGCTCGCCCTCGTGCCGGCGGGGTTCGAGTCGCTGCGCGTCGAGGTGCAAGGGGGTGACGCACGCATGCTCGTGTTGGGCGGCGAGCCGCTCGGCGCCGAGCTCAAGATG
>DATLUW010000360.1:0-7616 GCA_035577825.1 Actinomycetota bacterium
GTTCGGCACGGAGGGATCGAACAGCGTCAGCGCCCCCGCCACCAGCAGCACCACGCCGACCACGGTGAACACGCCGACACCGGGCGCCTTCAGTTCGAGCAGGAACGAGGCCACCGAGCCGAGCAGCAGCACGATGCCGAGGATCTGCACCGGCAGCGCCCCGAACGCGACGAAGGACGCCGCGAGCGACAGGATGCCGAACACCGCCGCGAGCCCGATCCCCGGATGGATGAACTCGAGCACGATGAGCCCGATCCCCAGGTAGAAGAAGATGAAGGCCAGGTCGGGGGAGAGCAGGCCGTGGAGCAGGCTCGCCACGAACCCCAGGTGCTCCTGGGTCACGGTCGCCCCGGTCGTGTCGAGCGTGACGGTTTGGTCGTTCGCGACGGGGACGGTCATGCCGTCGACCGCCGCGAGCAGGCTGGGGATGTCCGGCTCGATCAGGTCGATCACCGGCGGGTCCATGGCGAGTGCCTGCTCGGCGGTGATGCTCACCGAGTCGCGGACCGCGCTCTCGGCCCAGTCGGCGTTCTTCCCGCGTTGCTCCGCGATCGACCGGATCGTGGAGACGGCGTCGTTCAGGACCTTCTCGCTCTCGATCGCGCCGGAGACTCCGACCGGGTGCGCGGCGCCGACGTTCGTCCCGGGCGCCATCGCGGCGACCGAGCCGGACAGCAGGATGAACGTCCCCGCCGACGCCGCGCGGGCGCCGGAGGGATACACGTAGGTGATCACCGGGACCGGCGAGTTGAGGATGGCCTCGGTGATCTTGCGCATCGACGAGTCGAGCCCGCCGGGCGTGTCGATCGTCAGCAGTACGGCTTGGTCGTGCGCGTCGATCGCCGACTGGATCCCGCCGGCCACGTAGTCCGCCGTGAACGGATCCACGACCCCCTTCAGGTCGAGCTGGAGGATCTGCGAGCTCGAGGCGTGCGCGGTCCCGCCCGCGAAGGAGAACGCGGCGGCCACCGCCAACATCGCCCCCAGGCGCCGCAGCCCCCGCATGCCCCCAATCTTCCCACCACCGGCCACCGCGCGAAAAGAGAACTGGGCCGGGGGCTCCGCTCCCAACTGCCCCCGGGAACCCGGACGGGAATTGGGTCGGGGGCTCCCGCTTGACTGCCCCGGGGATCCCGAAAGCGCCGTGACGGTTTCGCCCCCACTTCCCTCGAGCCCGCACGGGCTCGGGGAGCCGCTGTGAATTGCCTCCGTCAGCGGCGGAAATGGGCCGAACGGTGGGGCGACAGGAGGTTCCGGGGAAGCGCATACTTGACCGAATGTTGCCCCCGTTCGCCGCTGGGGCGTCAAGCCGCGAGGCCGGTCGGCGCCGTAGAACCCCTTGGGGGGGTTCCCGATGATCTTCGAGTCAGTGGGTCCCCTCTCCGCCCACGAGGAACAAGCCCTCGTCGGGCGGCTGTTGTGCGGGGACGAGGAGGCGGTACGGACGATCTACGCGCGGTTCGCGCGACCGGTGTACAGCCTGGGGCTCCGGCTGCTCGGCAGCGCCGAGGCGGCGGAGGAGCTGACCCAGGACGTGTTCCTGACGGCGTGGCGCAAGGCCGCGCGGTTCGACTCGTCCCGCGGGCGCCTGTCGACCTGGCTCATGGCGATCGCCCACAACTTGGCCGTCGACCGCCTCCGCCGAGAGACCGGCGCCGGACGGCCCAGCCTGGTGCTCGTCGAGGAGATCCCCGAGCGGGTGACCGAGTCCGACGTGGAGCCGGTTCTGGAATGGGACACGGCGCGCCGGGCCATGGCGTCGCTGTCGGACGCGGAGCGCCAGCTGGTGGTCCGGGCGTACTTCGCCGGGCTCACGGCGCGGGAGATCTCGGAGTCGGACGGCATCCCGCTCGGCACCGTGAAGACGCGGCTGCGGACGGCGCTCATCAAGCTGCGCCGCGTGAACGAGGGCAAGGAGTTCTAGGTGCGCGTGGTCGGTGATCCGCCGGAGGACCTCGAGGTCGAGGAGCAGCCCGGGATGGACTGCGTCGACGTTCGCGACCGGCTGACCGAGTACGCGCTCTCGCTGCTGCCGGCGGCGGAGCTCGAACCGGTCGAACGCCATCTCGCGTGGTGCGCGGGATGCCGCAAGGAGGCGGCCGAGCTCGCCGGCGGCGCGGCCGCGGCGGCGATGGCGATCCCCCAGGCCGAACCCCCGCGGGGGCTTGAGGACCGCATCGTCCGCGAGATCCGGCAGGCGACCGGCGATGCCCGAGACCGCAAGGGCCGGGCCCGCAGCAGGACGATCATCGTGCTCGCCGCGGCGCTGGCGATCCTGATGGGCCTCACGACGTTCTTCGCGGTCGCCCGGCACCAGTCGCAGGAACAGGCCCAGACCGCCAGCCAGGGCGACGCGCAGCTCATCGCGCGGCACTTCTCGCAGCTGCTCCAGGACCTCACGAGCGGCCCCCACGGCGCCAAGCCCGGCGACCTGCTGCAGGAGGTGCAGCTCACGCCGGAGCTCGGCAGTGTTGGCGGCGGCAAGGCCGAGATGTACCTCTCGCCCCATCGCGACGACTGGGTGCTCGTCTACGTGGGCGGGCTCGATCCGAAGGCCGGTCCGTTCGGCGCCACGATCCAGGCCGACGACGGCTCCGTGCTCGTCATCGGCCGCGCGAACGCGGACAACGGCGGCGGGGTCGCCCTGTTCAACCAGTTCCCGCAGTCGCTCAAGAAGTACACGCGCATCGTCGTCACCGACCGCAGGGGCCACGTCGTGCTGACCGGCACGGCGACCGGCGTGACGGCCAGGCCGACGACCGTCGGCTAGGCGCCGAGCCGTTCGGCCAGGTAGGCGGTTCCCTTCGGGTAGCGGTACTCGATGCCCATGTGGGTGCCGTCGAACAGCTCGAGGAACGCCTCGACGCCGAGGGTGTCGCACTCCCGCTTGAACGCCTCCGAGCCCAGGTCGAGGTACCACTCGTCCTTCTTCCCGGCGTCGATGTAGACGGCCGTCCAGGACCGGGCGGCGTCCGCGCGGTCCCGGATCATCCGAACCGGGTCCCAGGCGAGCCACCGCTCCCAGACCTCCGGGATCAGCTCGCCGGTTGCCGTGTCGAACGGCAGCCGGACGGTCCCGTCCGCATCCGTCGAGTAGCAGGCGGCCATGCACCACTCGTTCATCAGCACGCCGTCGGCGTGCTTGCTCATCGGCGGGCGGGTCCGGAAGTCCTGCCAGAACTCGTCGTAGGAACCGTGGTACTCGTCGCGGAGCGCCCGGACGGCTTCCCGGAACTCCGGCAGGTAGCACGCCTCGAACACCGAGTCGCCGGCGTGCGTCGCGAGCCCGCCGAACAGGTCGGGGCGGAGCAGCGGCGTGACCATGGCGCCGTAGCCGCCCGAGGACTTGCCCTGGATGCCCCGATGCTCCGGCCCGGCGAGGGTCCGGTAGCGCTCGTCGACCCACGGCACGACCTCGTCGCACAGGAACGTGTGGTAGTTCCCGGTCCCGGGGGAGTCGAGGAACTGCGACCCGCCGAGCGAGGTCCAGCAGTCCACGTAGACGATGACGGCCGGGGGGCACTCGCCCGAGGCCATGGCGCGGTCGATGAGCTCCGGGTAGTTCCGGCGGAACGCCGGCCGGTTGCGCCACATGTCGAGCTGGCCGGTCAGGCCCTGGATCGCGTAGATCGACGGGTACCGGCGGTCGGCGTCGTCGTAGCCGGGCGGGGTGTACACCCACAGGGGGCGGTCGGCCGGGTCGCCGAGGGCGTTGCCCTCGAGCGCGGCGCTGTGGACGGTGTGCTCGTCGATGCGTCCGGCGAACTCGATGCTCCACGGTTCCATGGCGATCGGCTCCCTTCGATGGGGGACGCGGCATGGTAGTGCAACGGCGGAGGTGCGCTACGGTGGAGGGGTGGAAGCCGCGTGGTCGCCGGCGGCGCTGTGCGTCGCGGTCGCGGCGCTCGTGAGCGCCGCGGCCGTGGGCTGGTGGGCCCTCCAGGAGGGCCGGGCCGCTCCGCGGCCCGGCGCCGCTCGCCGGTTCCCGTTCGGGCATCCGGCCGGGTCCGAGCATGCCGAGGACGTGGGGCATCCCGAGGGCGCGCCCCGGCGGCGTCCCGGCTTCGCGATGGAGCCCTGGATGGTGGTCGCCCTCGCGCTGTTCGTGGCCGCGATCGTGGTCGTGCCGCGGCTGATCGGGGTCTCGTTCCTCGTGCTGCCGTTCGTGCTCGGACGCCGCCGTCCGGGTCGCCGTCCGTTCGGGGGGACCGACGAGCCGCGGGAGCACGACGACCCGGGCGGCCACCCGGGCTGAGGTCGCGACGGGATCTCCACCGGAGTTCCACGGGCGTTCATCCGATCCGTCACCCCGGCTCGGCGGGGGTGGCTATCATCGGCTGCATGTCGATCGGGTCCGAGGTCGTCGGGATCGGGCTCGCGGGCGGCCAGGGGGTCCGGGCCCGGCCCCTCACCCTGAAGGCGCCCGGCTACCTCCGCTCGAAGGCCGCGATGTCGTTCCTCGGCCGGCGGCTCATCCGGTGGGTGATGGAGATCCTCACCGACCAGGGCATGAAGGAGTTCTACGTCGTCGCCCACGGCAAGGAGAACCGGTACCAGATCAAGGTCATGATCGGGTACGGCGAGGACCTCGGCGTCGACGTCCAGTACTCCCCGGTGAAGTACGACGCGCTCTCCACGGGGAGCGCCGACTCGACGCTCCGGATGCTCGAGTACTGGGACCTGGCCCGGCCGGCGCTCGTGTTTCCGACCGACTCGATCATCGACTTCGACCTGGAGCCCATGTTCGAGGACCACCTGGCCTCCGGCGCGGCCGTCACGATCGCCGCGATGACGCGGGCGCCGGCGGAGGTGGCGGAGAAGTACGGCGTGGTGCTCACCGATCCCGACGGCGGGATCCTGGAATTCGTCGAAAAGCCGACGCTCGCGGAGCTTCGCGAACATTTCGCCGTGCACGAGCCCGAGGAATTCGATCGCCTCCCGCTGCTCACGAATGCAGGGTTCTATCTCGTGGATTCCGGCGTGCTGCGTGAGATCGCGGGGCATCCGGACGTCGCGGCGATGCGCCGGGGACGCCTCGATTTCGGCAAGGATCTGCTGCCCTGGCTGGTCGAACGGGGATATCCGGTGCGGGCGCACACCGTTCGGAGGATCGGCGACCTCGGGAACGTGCAGGATTTCCTCGACTCGATGGTGGATGCGCTGCACGGCAACTTCGAGTCGGTCCGCCGGCTGCTCCCGCCGCCGTTCGACCCGGACCGCCACGTGTGGATCGCGCCGGAGTCCCTGTCGATGCGCGACTCGCTCACCGGCAAGACGCTCTCCGAGAAGCTCGCCGAGGGGCTCGTGACGATCGGCCCCGCGGTCAGGATCGGCCGGTTCTGCGAGATCGGGCCCGGCGTGGTCATCTCCGAGTCGAACCTCGACGACGACGTCGAGGTCCGGGAGGGGGCGTTCCTGTCCCGGACGCAGGTCCGCGACGGCGCGATCATCGGCCCCGGGGCCCGCCTGTCGAACGTGGTGGTCGGCTCCATGACCGAGGTCCGTTCGCACCAGGCCACGCCGACCGTGATCGAGGACTCCGTGGCGCTCGGCGACGAGGTCGTGGTCTACGCCGGCGTCCACCTGGCTGGCGACGTCTCGGTGTACCCCCGGCTGAAGGTGCCGAACGGCATCCGCGTCCCCCGCGGGACCGAGCTCACCGGCGCCGACGACGTGCTGCGGTACCTCTAGTGCGGGTCGGGATCGCACTACCCCACTACGACTTCTCGTTCCCGGGCGGCGGGGCGGTGTCGTACGAGCGGCTCCGCGACGCCGCGGTGCGCGCGGAGGCGCTCGGATTCGACTCGGGGTGGGTGAGCGACCATTTCTTCCTGTCGCTCGCCCGGTACGGCGGGGGCGACGAGCCGCAGGGGTCGCTCGAGCCCATGACGTCGCTGGTGGCGCTCGCCACGGCGACCTCGAAGATCCGGCTGGGAACGCTCGTGCTGGGGCCGTTCCGGCATCCGGGGCAGCTCGCGAAGATGGCCAGCGTCGTCGACCTGGTGTCCGGGGGTCGCTTCGACCTCGGGATCGGGGCGGGGTGGTACGAGGACGAGTTCCGGGCCTTCGGGTACGGGTTCGGCTCCGTGGGGGAGCGGTTCGGGCTGCTCGAGGAGACCCTGGCGGTGCTCCGGCTGCTGTTCGGCGAGGGTCCGGCGACGTTCGAGGGGCGCCACCTGCGGCTGGACGGCGCCTGGAACCGCCCGGAACCGGCCCAGCAGCCTGGCCCGCCGGTGTGGCTCGGAGCGAAGGGCGGGCCCCGGGCGCTCCGCATGGCCGCGCGCCACGCGGACGGATGGAACACGGTCTGGCGGTGGTCGGTCGACGACTACGCGGCGCGGGTGGCCGACGCACGGCGGATCTGCGAGGAGGAGGGGCGCGACCCGGCGACGCTCCGGCGCTCGGTCGGGCTGTACACGCTGATCGGGGAGGACCGGGCCGACCTCGAGCGGCGGTACGAGGCGCTCGGCGGGTGGATGCCGGGCGCTCTCTCCGAGCCGCTCGAGCGCTTCGCGGAGGGCGCGCTCGTGGGCACGATCGAGGAGGCCGCCGACACGGCCGGACGGTTCGCGGAGCTCGGCGTGGAGGAGCTCATCGTCTCCCCGGCCGGCGTCCCGTTCGCCGTGCCCGACTGGGACGAGGTGGAGCTCATCGCCCGCGAGCTCGTCCCGCGGGTGCGCGCAGCGTGAGCGGCGAGGCCGAACCGTCCGAACCGCTCGAGCCGCTCGACGCTGCGCTCCGGGTGCTCCGGGAGGAGGGCCGGCCGCTGCACTGGACGGCGATCCAGGACCTGGCGCTGAAGCGGGGATATCTGGACCCGTTCGTGCAGCGGGACATCCGGCAGCGGCTGGTGGCGGCCCTGGCGGGCGCCGCGAAGGAGGGGGTCGTGGTGCGGGAGTCGACCGGCGTGTACGCGCTGCCGCCGGGCTGAGGCGGAGCGAGGGAGCTGCGGGCGACCCCGGCCGCGGGCGCCGGGGCCTGCAGGTGCTGCAGTCCTACGAGGCCGAGGCCTCGGACGGTTCGGTCTCGGTCCGAACCTTCGGTGGACGGCCCCGGCGCTTGGGGGCGCTGCCCGCCGCCGCCGACGCGTTCTTCGGCGGACGTCCGCGCCGCCGTGGGGGGCTCACCTCGGCGCCCGTAGCGACCACCGCTCGGCGCCGACCCGGCCTCGGCTTGCGAGCTCCGGCCGTCAATTCTTCGATGTGCGTCTGGCAGAGATCCTTGGTCCAGTTCTGCCGGCCGACCTTGATGGTGACCGATTGGACCGCGGGTCTCCCGCAGACGTCACAAACCAGGATGGTTCGTTCGCCCATGCAATGCTCTCCTTTCCGTCCGAGGAGAGCCTATCGGTTCCTCGACAATTCTGCCACTAGGAATGCGACGTCGGGCGGTAGGACACGCCAGCGAATCGCTCGAGTTTCTCCCATTCGTGGTGCGCCTCGATGTACCGAACCGTACCGGAACGCGACCGCATGACCATGGAATACGTGGTCGCCCCGTCGGGGTGGTACGACACGCCATGCAGGAGCGATCCGTTGGTGATGCCGGTCGCGGCGAAGAACACGTCGGTTCCCGTGCACAGCTCGTCCGTCGAGAGCACGGCCGACAGGTCGTAG
>DATLUW010000361.1:0-9809 GCA_035577825.1 Actinomycetota bacterium
TGGCTGGTGCTGCTGAACGCGTACTGGCGGTGGACAGGCGACCGGGACTTCGTCGCCTCGATGAAGGACCACGTCGTCCGGGCGCTCGAGTGGGTCGACCGCTACGGCGACGCCGACGGCGACGGGTTCATCGAGTACCAGACACGGTCGACGCAGGGGCTCGGGAACCAGTGCTGGAAGGACTCGTTCGACGGGGTGCAGTTCTCGGACGGGCGGATCCCGTTCCTGCCGATCGCCATCGCCGAGGCGCAGGGCTACGCGTACGACGCGAAGGTTCGGACGGCGGAGCTCGCCGAGCACGTGTTCGCCGACCCGGCGTGGGCGGCGCGGCTGCGCGAGGAGGCGGCCGAGCTGCAGGAACGGTTCGACCGTGCGTTCTGGGTCGAGGACCGCGGCGGTTTCTACGCGATCGGCCTCGACGGCGACAAGCAGCCGATCGACTCCATGACCTCGAACATGGGCCAGCTGCTGGCGACCGGGATCGTGTCCGAGGAGCGCGCGCCCGTCGTGGTCCGGCAGCTGATGTCGGAGGCCATGTTCTCCGGTTGGGGGGTGCGGACGCTCTCCATGGAGGAGGCAGGGTTCAACCCGATCGGGTATCACGTCGGGACGATCTGGCCGCACGACAACGCGCTGATCGCGGCGGGGCTGGCGCTGATGGGGTTCCGGGACGAGGCGAACCGCATCGCGACGGCCATCATCGACGCGGCCTCGTACTCCCGGAGCCGGTTGCCGGAGGCGTTCGCGGGGTTCCCACGATCGGTGAGCCGGTTCCCGGTCCCGTTCCCGACCGCGTGCAGCCCGCAGGCCTGGGCGACTGCGGCGCCGTTCCTGCTGCTGAGCTCGATGCTCGGGATCCGGGTCCAGGGGGGCGAGCTCACGGTCGACCCGGTGATCCCGCCGGAGATCGGCCGCATCCACGTCCGGGGGATCCACGCGTTCGGGACTCGGTGGGACGTGGAGGCCGCGGGCACGAACGGGTACGTCCGCCTGGCGGCCGACTGAGTACCCGTCAGCGGCCTGCGAGCGTCTGGGCCAGGGTCTGGGTGCCGCGCCGGAGCAGTCGGTAGAACGTCGAGCGCGAGACCACCATGCGCTCGGCCGCGCGCTCGTGGCTGATGCCCGGCTGGAGGTAGGCGAGCTCGACCGCGCGCAGCGCCATCTCGCGGTCCTCGCGGGCGTGGTCGCGGGCCCGCTCCAGCGCCGCCCGGACCAGCGAACGGACCGCCTCGGCCGAGGGCTCCCCGGCGCCCCCGACCAGCTCGGCGATCGGCGAGGCCTCGAGGACCTCGTCGTCCTCCCACCCGAGCAGGACCGCCCGGAGCGCCGGTTCGACCTCGGCGGGGTCGACCGGGCGCGGCGTCCGGCCGCCGGTCACGATGGCCTCGATCCACGTCTCGGGGTCCACCTGCGAGAGGTCGAGCGCGTAGCCGTCGGCCGGGTGCTCCCGGTCCCATACCCACTCTCGGGCGCCCTCCACCCACCGGAACCCGAGCGCCTCCAGCAGGCGCTTGCGACCGGGCACCGAGGTGATCGTGAGGAACACGCCGCCGCGCGCGAGCTGGCCGACCAGATCGCGGAGCAGCGCCGCCTCGGTCGCCTCCGGGTGGGCGTCCGTGTACGCGGCCTGCAGCAGGTAGCGCCACCGGGCGTCCTCGGCCCGCTCGGGCAGGTCGCGCAGCGACCGTCCGAAGTACGCGCGCAGCAGGATCGCGAACAGCGGGTGCGCCTGCAGCAGCTCGACCGATCCGGCGAACACCGGGATGGCCGTGCCGAACCCGATCGCCCGGCCCCGTTGGTCGCGCGCCACGCGGAGCCGAACGTCCGGGTGCGCGAGCAGCCGTTCGATCCACTCGCGGTCCTGCTCCGGCGTGAACTCGCTGTAGTCCATGGCCTGCTGGGCGGGGAGGATGCGTTCGAGCCAGTCCGACCAGACGGCGAGCACGTCGGGAGCGTCCTCGCCGCGGCCGGGTTCGACGTAGACGAGGCCGGGTTCGTCCTCGCGGAACAGCACCGAACGCACGACCTCGTTGCCCCACAGGTACAGGCGCTCGGACAGCAGCCAGGGGCGCTCGGCGGGCGTCGCCGTGCGGGCCCGCTCGCGGTAGTGGGCGAGCGCGGCCACGCGGAGGTCGCGGAACCGCTCCGGCTTCCGCCACCGGAGGTCCTCGGACAGCATCCGGCGGAGGTCGTCGTGCAGCATCAGCCCGTGCTCGGCCGGCCGCACCACGGACAGGCGGCACAGCTCGTCGAACGCCACCGAGATGTCCTCCCGCCCGAGCGTGGCCGCGAGCGTCGTCTCGTCGAACTGTCGGACGACGCTGCACGCCTCGAGCGCCTCGCGGAGGTCGGGGTCGGGAACCTCCTGGAGGAGGCGTTCGACCAGGGATCGAACCGCGAGACGCCACTCGGGCGCTGCCTCGAACCGCTGCACGCCGAGCTGCTGGACCATGTCGGCGGCCAGCGTGAGCGCGAGCGGCAGCCCGCCGGTTGCCGACTGCACCTGCTGGGCCAGCACGGCGTCGGCGATCCCGCGCCGCTGGAGGTACTCCTTCACGTCGTGCCCCGACAGGCCGCGCAGGGCGATGGAGCGGATGATCTTCTGCCAGTCGCTCCATGCGGGTCCGAGTGGGAACCGGCCGGCGATGACGATGCGAACCTCGGTGTCGAGCCCGGGCAGGAACTCCTCCTGGAGCCACCGGGTGAGCTCCTCGAGCTGCTCGAACGCGTCGACGAGCAGGACCGGCTTCCGGCGGTTGACCGCGGCCAGCCGCGACGAGTTGGTGGTCGTGCCGGTCCTGCCGCTCGCACGTGTGCCGCCGGACGCCGACGCGGACGCCGACGCCGCCGTCAGGAACGCTTCGGGGTTCGCAGGGACGCTCCGCCCGTCGACCAGCACGACCTGACGCCCGGTGCGCCCGGCGATCCGGCGGAAGGCGCCGAGGAGCGCGGACTTCCCGACCCCACCGGGGCCGTGGACGTTCAGCAGGCTCGGCTCTGGCTGCTCGAGCCACTCCCGGAACACCTCGAGGTCCCGGGCCCGGCCCACGAACAGCCGTTCCTCGAGGGCATCGACCGCTTCGCGGATGGTCGGCACGCCGCCTCCTACTCCCCGGGACCCGCACCGGACCCGGCGGCGGGCGGGTGCGAGGCTACCGGTTCCGGATCAGCTCGCCGAGCGCCTTCGAAGCGGGCTCGTTGCCGGCCGCGGCCATGATCCCGAGGATCTCGAGCGAACGCTCGCGGACCTCCTCGGGCTCGCTCGAGCGGACGGTTGCCGCCAGAACCCGCGGGAGGTCGGGGTTCGGGTCCTGCGCGATGCGCTCGGCCAGCGCTCGCCGGGTCGCCGGGGTGCCGTGGGACAGCACGCGGGACAGGCTGAGCAGGTCGTCGGCGTCCATGGCCGTCATGGTGCAGGACGGGCGGTACCAACGGCAGTACCAACCGGGTGCCATCTCGCACGCACGAACGCATCCGTATCAGGACGAACCGCCCCCGTCGACGGCGTTCGTCGAGGGTGTTCGCGGTGCGAGCGGCGGGCACGCGGACAGCACGGCTTCCCTTCCGCGGACGCGGTTCGTCGGTCTCGGGCGTTCGAACACGACGGCAGGTCGTGGCGCGCAAGAGTGTTCCCCGCCCGCGGGCGGTTCATGCCCGTTCGGGCGTCACGTCGTGAACTCGGACCTCACTGCGTCATCGCGATGTTCACCAGCGAGATGGTTCCGGCGAACTGGTCGAACTCGTAGTGAGCGACATTCGCGTTCACGATCGTCAGCGCCTTGGCCCACAGGTACGGCACCCACGGCACGATGTCCTGCATGAGCGTGTGATCGAACGCCACCCAGCACCTCGACCGAGGCGCGCCCTCCAGTGCGTTGCAGTGCGCGATCGCCGAGTTCACCGAGGGTGGAGGCCGTGACTGCCACTCCCCGAGCACCCCGCAGGCCTGGGCCTGGCCACGTGTCATCCCAATCTCCGAGTAGTTGATCTGCCCCGCGCACGAGATCCCGCTCGAGTCGAACAGCACCGCGAAGGTGGAAGCATCGCCGTAGTCCTTCCCCCAGCCTGGGCAGGCGGAGATCGGGATCAGGGCGTTCACCCGCTGGATGGTGACGTAGCACGTCCCTGTGTCGAGCGAACGGACTTGCAACGTGATCCCGATCGCGGCGAGCCGCTCCTTGATCGACTGGGTCATCAGGGAAAGGGGCGGGCTGGTACGGACCAGGAACAGGACGTGGTGGCACGCAGCGTCGTCGCAGATGCCGTCGTGGTTGTGGTCGTAGGGGGACTGCTTCATCGCCGCCTTGGCCTTCGCGATGCTGCCCGCCCCGTTCGGCGTCGAGTATGGGTCGTAGTTCGCAGCAGGGGGCAGCACGTCCGGCGGGAAGATCGACTTCGCGATCTCACCATGGACCGGACCGCCCCATTTCTGCCGCATGGTCTGCTTGTCGAGGACCCAGTTCGCGGCGCGTCGCACGTACACGGAATCGAACGGCGGTGTGAGGAGATTCATCGTGACGTACCACGTCCGGTCACCCGGGTCGGCGTGGAGGAACGGCTTGAGCGCCGGATTGGTCTCGTACGCGTGCAGCGTCGCCAGCGGAGGGCTGCTGGCCCAGGAGCCGTCGAGCGTGCCGGCCCGTATCCGCTGGAAGATGTGCGGCGTGCTCGTGTCGATCACGACGTTCAGGCCGTCGATGTAGTTGTGCCGGACGCTCGGCGAGTCCGTGCTGGGGTCGTAATTCGGGTTGCGGACGAGGATCAGCTTCCGCGTGGGGACGAAGCCGGCCATCGGCCGGATCGCGCTGCAGGTGCCGAAGTGCACATCCTGGGCTCCCTGGATCATGTACGGGCCCGAGGAGATGACGTCACGGCCGTATGCCCCGGCCCGGGTGAAGCACCTGCCGATCTCCGGCGGGATCGGCGCCGTCGCGGGCATCGCCAGCCGATACCGGAAGTCACCGGTCGGCCTGGTCAAGTGGAACACGATCGTGTGCGGGCCGGGGGTCGAGATGCCGCTCACCGGGGTCGGGTGCGCCGCGTTCCCCGTCATGCCCTTGATGACGCCGTCGAAGTAGAACCCGTACTGGGCGACGAGAGACCGCGTGTTGATTCGCTGGAACGCGTACGCCACGTCCTTCGACGTGATCGCCCGATTCACGGGCGGCCCGAACTTGATGCCGGGCTTGAGGTGGAAGGTGTAGGTGAGCCCATCGGGGGACTTCTGGCCGAGATCCGTCGCGAGGTCGGGGACGGGGACGCTCCCGGCCGGCCCGCGGACGTGCCGGAACGTCAGCAGAGTCCTGAGCAGCATCGCGTACACACCCCAGGCGCTGCCGAGGTACTCGCCGGTCGGATCGAAGGCGGCGGTGAACCCGAAGTCCTCGATCGCCGTGTGATACACGCCGCCGGGCTGGGGGCCGCGGCGCTCTGCGGCTGACGCCGGCATCGCCGGCACGAGGCACGACGTGACGACGACGGCGGCGACGAATCCCAACACCGCGCGGCGGATGAGCGGTCGGGCGGCGACCGGACGGGACTCTGGACGCATGTCTCCTCCCTGGCGGACGGCGTCGGTTGGATTGAATCCCTTGCGGGGCGCCGTGGCAATGGGACAGTTCTGGGCTCGTGGTCAGGCCGTGGCGACCATGCTCCAGGCGTGGCCGTTCCAGTGCAGGGCGAACGGGCCCGACGTCGCCGGGCCGACCGCCCACACATCGGTCTTCGACACGGCGGCGACGCCCGAGAGGAACGCGAGGTGGACGTTCGGGCCCGGAGCGGGGACGTGGCGCCAGGTCCCGTTCGTGTTGCGGCGCACGACGAGCGGGCGTTCGACGTTCTGCATCGAGAAGCCGCCGACCGACCACAGCCCGGCGCCGGGGACCGGGATCAGCTCGAACCAGTGCGAGGACCGGCCGACGACGGGTGTGTCGACCAGGCGCCACGAGTGGCCGTCCCACCGTTCGGCCAGGGGGTGGGTGGGGGCGATGCGGTTGGCCGACCGGCCGCCGACGGCCCACGCCTCGGTGGGCGAGACCGCGAGGATCCCGTCGAGCCCGCTGCGGTCGGAGCCGATGACCGCGGGCTTGACGCGCGAGAACTTCTCCCCGTCCCAGTGCAGGAGGACCGCGGTGCTGTGCGCGAGGCCGGAGCACGGGCCCGGGCAGCTCTCCCCCACCGCCCAGGCGTCGTCCGGGGCGGAGGCCGAGATCCCGTCGAGGTGGGTCTCACCGTTCAGGAACGGGATCGGCACCTGCCGCCACGCGGTGCCGTCCCAGTGGAGCACCAGCCCGTGGCGGAGCCAGCGGTCGCGGTCCGACCACAGGCCGGCGGCCCACACGTCGTCCGGAGCGACAGCGTCGACCGCGCGGATCTCGTTCAATGCGGTGCCGGGGCTCGGCGTCGGGACGGCCGTCCAGCTCGAGCCGTCCCAGTGCTCCATCAGCGTCCGCGAGCCAAACCCGCCGTTCGGGCCGCACGCGGCGCTGAGGCAGGAGAACCCGCCGGCCCAGGCGTCGTCCGGGGCGAGGGCGTCGACCGCCTGGAGGCCGCTGCCGTGGATGCCGGGGTTCGGGCCGGAGACGGACTTCCAGCCGTGCGTGCCCAGGTGACGAACCAACGGCCGGACGGCGCCGTTGTTCGAGAGGGTCCCGACCGTCCAGACGTCGGTGGGGCCCGTCGCCGCCGCGGCGCGGAGCTCGGCGAACCCCGAGGTCACCTGCACGGTTCCGCTCGGGACGGGCAGGGCGGCGGGCGGCGGGCCCGTGACGTCGACCTGGAGGGTGGCGAAACGCGGCGCCGTGCCGCCGGACGTGGTGCCCCCGATCACGGCCACGTACTTCCCGGCCGGGGCGGGGTCGCCGTTCGGGTCGAGGCCGTCCCAGGACAGGTGCAGCGTCTTCGAGGTGCCGTTCTGCGCGAGGGCCCGAATGGTGGCGCCGCCCTGGGTCTGGATCGTGACCGTCCACCGCATCGGGTCGGTCGCGGTGGCGGCGAAGCTCACCGGCTTCGTGCCGCCGGGGATGGCGCGCATGGCCGACTCGGTCGGGCGGTAGATCTTCGGGCCGCCCATCGCGGCGACCGTGCGGCGGATCTGCGGGAGCAGGTCCCAGATGCGGCCCGGGCAGTCGGTCTGGCTGGTCCGGCGGTGCCCCTCGATCGTGTGCATCGTGATCCGCTGCCCCGGCGGGTAGCGGTCGGTGTCGTACCCCTGCGACACGAGCGTCGTCGTGCCGTCCGCGGGCACGTGCGCCACGTCGAGCTTCCAGGCGAGGAGCCGCTCCACCGATGCGATCGCCGCCGTTGGAGGTGCAACCGTGGCGAAGTTCCCCATGACCGAGACCGAGGTCGTGTACGGGTTGAACCCGGCCTGCGAGCCCGGGATCACCGGGAGGTCGGCGCCACCCGCCCGGCCGACATAGATCGTCCCGAACCGGTCGACCAGGAAGTCGTACGCGATGTCGCAGTAGCCGCGTTCCTGCGTGTGGTACCAGTCGTCCCCACGCACGATGTCGTCGCTCTGCGCCCTCGAATAGCTGTTCGAACCGCTCGTGTGGTGGATGTACGCGACCTTGACGGGCGAGTAGTACGGAGCGCTGCAGCCCGGCGAGCCGGTGTTGAACTCCGCCGGTGGCGCGCCCCACGACGCCCGGGAAACCATGCCGGGCATGGGCGGGCCGCCGCCGCTTACCGCGGCGCTCGCTCCCCCGCTCGGAGCTGGCGCGGTGTCGGGCGGTCCGGTCCCGGGCCCCGCCGCCGTGCCCGAGGTGTTGACGAACGCGACGTGGGCGTTCGAGATGGTGACTCCCGCCGGAAACCTGAGCGTGAATCGGGCGCAGTCGCCGCCGCCGGTCCAGACGAGGTCGGTCGAACGCAGGCCGGGTTCGGCCGGTGCGTCGTCGTCGGTGTCGAGGGGCGCGCGGCCGAGGACGACATCGTTGGCGTCGAGCCACTCGACCTCGCCGTTTGCCGCGCCCCTGCCGTGCTGGTGCCAGACCACGCCGAGCGCGGTGAACCAGAACCCCGGACACGCCGTGACCGGTTTCGAGGCGACCAGGGTGGTCGTCCGGAAGGAACCGCTCGCCAGGCGTTCGACGCCGCCCGAGGGCATGGCGGCCGCGAGGTCGACCACGACGTCATGCGCGACCGTGCGGGGTCCGACGGGAGCGGGCTCGGCCGCGGCGGGCGTGGCGGGAAGCACCGCGGGCGACATCGCCGCCGCCAGTGCCAGCCCGACCACGGACGCCCCGAACCGGGCCTTCAGGATGTTTGCGAGCGGTTGCAACCTTCTCGGATGTTGCCACAGACCGCGCGGCGGCCACTCGGCGTCTTCGAGGACGCGTCCCTTGTGGCGTCCCGCGCGGAGGCGTACAAGGTGCTGCGTGGAGCAGATTGAGCGGTCCGGGCGGCGAGGGCGGCGGGCCGCGTGGCTGATGATCCTCCTGCTGACCGCCTGCCGGGCCGCCGCACCGGTCCACACCGTGGCGTCCGGCCCCACGTCGGCGAACTCCGGGCCGGGGTCCAGCGGGACCACCACGTCAACGACGCCTCGGACGACCGGGCCCTCGGCGTCTCCTCCCCGGACCGGACCCGTGATGTCGCGACCTCCGGAGTTCCATGCGCGAATCTCGCCCATCGGCCCTCAGCAGGCGGGTCGCATGGGAGCGTCCTGGCACCCGGGTTGCCCGGTCCCGCTCTCCGGCCTGCGGGTGCTCACCATCTCGTACCGGGGGTTCGACGACGCGGCGCACATCGGGCGCCTGATCGTCGCGGCCGATCAGGCCGAACCGGTGGTGTCGGTGTTCCGCCGGCTGTTCGAGGGGCGATTCCCCGTCCATCTGATCGAACCGGTCGACGCGTTCGAGGGGGACGACGACCGTTCCATGGCCGCGGACAACACCTCGGGGTTCAACTGCCGGGCCGCCACCGGCAACCCTGACGTGTTCTCGCAGCATTCGTACGGGCTGGCCATCGATCTGAACCCCTTCGAGAACCCATATGTCTCGTCCTCCGGGCAGGTTCTCCCGCCGCAGGCACAGCGGTTCGCCGACCGGTCGTTGGACGAACCGGGGATGATCCAGGCCGATTCGCTGCCGGTGCGGGCGTTCGCCGACATCGGCTGGGAGTGGGGTGGATCGTGGACGGGAACCAGGGACTACCAGCACTTCTCCGAGAACGGCCACTGATCGGCCAAGATTCGGAGCCGGCGGTCGGATTCGAACCGACGACCTAGCGATTACAAATCGCTTGCGCTACCGGACTGCGCCACGCCGGCCGGACTGAGGACAGCCCGCGAGCCGCCCTGCGCACAGGATAGATGGCCGCCGGCCACACTCGACCACCCGCAGGGGCAATGCCTACGGCTCGGCTTGGCGGCTCGGGAGCACGTAGGCGAACAGCGCGGCGACGAGCGCGGCGGAGGCGTTGAGCGACTCGACCTTGCCGCGCATGGGCACGGCCACGGCCTCGTCGCAGCTGTCGCGCACGCGCGGGCGCAGGCCCTTACCCTCGGCGCCGAGCACGAACACCGTGCCGTCGCGGTAGTCGTGCTGCCAGTGCCTGCGCTCGGCGTCGCCGGCCGCGGCGTAGCTCCACAGCCCGGGACGGCGGGCCGCGATCAGTGTGTCGGCCAGGTTGGTGACGCGGGCGATGGGCAGGTGCTCGACCGCACCCGCCGAGGCCCGAGAGACGGCAGCGGTGACCTCGGCCGAGCGGTGCCTGGTGACCAGCAGCCCGTCCGCCCCCGCGCCCTCGGCGACGCGCGCCACCGCGCCGAGGTTGTGGGGATCGGTGATCTCGTCCAGCGCCAC
>DATLUW010000362.1:0-2544 GCA_035577825.1 Actinomycetota bacterium
GCGCGGAACCCCCAGCTCCCACGCCCACACGTGGTCCGGGTCGGTCACCGACATCCCGGCGTCGAACACGAGCGCGTGGACCCGGCCGGGGAACCTCGCGGCATAGGCCTGCTCCGGCACCGAGCCGTAGGAGAACGCATAGAAGTCGATCCGGTCGTACCCGAGCGCGCGGCGGACGGCCTCGACGTCCAGTGCGACGTCGCCGGAGCCGTAGCGGTCGGCGGCGTCGCCCAGGTGATCGCCGCACGCCCGAACTGCCGCGTTCATCTCCCGGACGTCCGCCCACCCGTCCTGGAGGTCGGGGCACTCGATGGCCCCCGACCGTCCCGTTCCCCGCGGATCGATCGCGACGATGTCGTGATGGGCGAGGAGCGTGTCGATCTGCAGGACGAACTCCATCGCGCCGAGCCCGTTGGACCCCGGGCCGCCCGGCGTCGTGAACACGGGCTCGGCCGCCGGCGCGGAGGTGTCCGTGTGCCGGTGTACGTAGAACTCGATGGAGATGGACCCCCCGCCGGGGTTCGCCCGATCGAGGGGAACCTCGACCGTCCCGCACTGCACGTCCCCGCGGACGGTGCACGGCACCAGGTGCGACCCGTTTGATGCCCGCGACGACGGGGCCGTCGGGGTCACGTTCGCGGGGCCACCCGTGCAGGCGGCGAGCAGCGCCATGCAGAACGCCACGCCCGCGGCCATCCTCGCCCGATGCACGTCGGTGCGATCGAACCACAGGCAGCGCGTCACGACGACGCGCGGCTCCGGGCCGGCGGCGCTCAGGCGGTGTGGTCCGTTCCGCGGATCCGAACTGCCCGCGCCGTCTCGAACCGGCGAAGCGCCGCCTCCACGGCCGCCAGCTGCCCGTCGGTCGCCGGCAGCGCGAAGACCTCGCGGACGAACCTCGCAGCCTCGCCGCGGTAGTCGTGCCCGCGCGCGTCGAAGTGCCCCGGCGCGAGGTCGACCGAGTTCTTCATGTCGACGAGCGTCTGCAGGAACGTCGTCGGCGTCTGCCACGTCTCGGAGCGCGGCACCCCGGGGGGCCGTGTGGCCGGCGGCCCGAGCCAGTCCGGCGCCCGCACGAGCAGCTCCAGCCCGAACTTCGCCACGGGGTCCTCGTCGTGCGTCAGGAACACGAACCGCAGCCGCGACCGGGCCTTCGGTTCCAGAGCCTCGACCTGTTCGAACCGGTCGAACACGCCCACGGCCGGGTCGACGGGGCTTCCGCCGGGCGCGACCTCCTCCCGCCACCGGGCGAACCCCGGCGTCCCCGCCCACAGCGCCCGGTCGACGCCGAGCTCGGCGGGCCCCGCGGCGCCGCGCCCCTCGAACGCCCCCTGGGCGGCCAGGGCGCCGAGGCTCTCCCCGTACAGCGCCACCCGTGGCCTCCGGCCCGAGGTTCCGAGGCGATCCCGGAGGCGTTCGAGGAGCAGCCGGGTCTGCCGCCGTCCGACGCCGACTCGATCGACCGACAGCACCGACGGCCGCAGCGAGTACTGGAGCGCCACGGACGCCACGCTTCCCTTCGACAGGTACTCGGCGCTCTCGACGACGACGTAGGCGACGTAGCCGGTCCCCGTCGGCGTGACGACCAGCAGCAGGTCCCGGTCGAACGCGCCCGCTCGCTCCAGCTCGCGCATCGCGAGGTCGACGCGCTCCTGCTCGGTCGGCGCGCTGTCGAGCCCCACGTACACGCGGATCGGCTCGGCGACGGCGGGTTCGCCCATCACCGCCTCGATCCACGCCGGACGGACCGCGGTGCTCACGTTCCGTCGGCCCTGTCGCCCGAGCGTCGCCCAGCCGACCGGGCTCCCCGGCCCGCCGCTCACGAGCCCCGACGCCGGCGGCGTGTCGAACGCCTCCTCGACCCGCTCCGCCCCCGCCTCGATCCGGCCGTACCAGCGATGGACCAGGACGGCGGCCGGGATGCCGAGCGCCGACAGCGCCCAGGCGTGCCCGGCCAGCCGCCAGGTTCGCTCGTCCCCGGGGAGCACCGAACCGAACGCCCGCCCCGCCGCGGCGGCGAGCCGCCCCTCGACCAGGGCCATGCCCGCTGCCGTCGCCCCGACGCCGAGCCCGATTCCCAGAGCCTTCGCTCCGGACACGTGCGACGCCTCGGCGGTGGCGCCGGGTTGGGCCTGCTCCCGCCGCCGCCGGCGAAACGCGAGCCCCGACGCCATCGCCGTCCCCGCCGGGAGCCCGACCAACGGCACCTCCCCGCCGGCCGCCTCCTCGACGAGTCCGACGGCGAGCCCGGAGAACGCCACCACGCCGAGCCAGTGCGCGGCGGTCCGCAGTGCGCCGCGGGCGAGCGCCTCCCCGTCCCTCCGTCGGAGCGCCCGCTCGGCCGCGAACCCCGCCGCCATGGCGGCCAGGTCGCCGATCAGGACCGCCCGCCGCTCCCGAGCCGGCCGTTCGTCGTCTGCCCGGCGGCCGGCGACGCGCCGGGCGACCTCCTCGATCGAGCCCTGGATCACCGCCGCGATGCCGTAGTGCGCGGCTGTGGCGAGCCCGGTGACCACGCCCTGGTCGCGCGTGGTCCGGGGCATG
>DATLUW010000363.1:0-3760 GCA_035577825.1 Actinomycetota bacterium
AGCACTCGGTGACCGACCTGCCCTGGAAGAACGCGAAGAAGCTCGGCCTGACGGACTACCAGATCGTGATCGTCGCCTCGATGATCGAACGCGAGACCGGCCTCGACTCCGACCGCTCGAAGGTCGCCGCCGTCATCTACAACCGGCTGAAGGACAACATGGCGCTCGGGATCGACGCCACGCTGCTGTACGACGACCCCACGCCGGGCGACGGGGTCCTGACCGCGAGCGACCTGCAGAGCGACAGCCCCTACAACACCCGCGTGCACAAGGGCCTGCCGCCGACGCCCATCGCGAGCCCCTCGTACGAATCGCTCCAGGCCGCGCTGCAGCCCGCGCACGCCGACTACCTCTACTACGTCAAGTGCGACAAGGACGGGCCCGGCAAGAGCCGGTTCGCGACCACGTACGACGAGTTCCTGCACGACAAGTCGGTCTGCCTGGGGACCTGACGGTGTCCGGGGGCGACCCCGCCGCGCCCGCGCCGGTGTCCGGGACCACGCGGGTGGTCGGCCTGATCGGCTGGCCGGTCGAGCACTCGCTGTCGCCCGTCATCCACAACGCCGCGTTCGCCGCGCTCGGGCTGGACTGGGTGTACGTGCCGCTCCCGGTGGAGGCCGCGCGCGTCCGGGAGGCTGTCGCCGGGCTGGGCTCGCTGGGCTTCGCCGGGGCGAACGTCACCATGCCCCACAAGGAATCCGTCGCGGCGCTCGCCACCGAGCTGTCCGAGGACGCGACGCGCCTGCGGGCCGTCAACACCCTGGTCGTGAACGGCGACGCCGTCGTCGGGCACAACACCGACGCGCCGGGGTTCGCGCGGTTCCTCGAGCGCGATGCCGCGTTCGACGCCGCGGGGCGCGAGGCACTCGTCCTGGGGTCGGGCGGGGCTGCCCGCGCCTGCGCCCTGGCGCTCGCCCGGGCGGGGGCGGCGAGCGTCACGGTGGCCGCCCGCGACTCGGGCCGGGGCGCGGAGGTTGCCCGGTGTCTGTGGGGCCTGTCCCCCGAGGTGCGGACGATTCCGTGGCACGAGGCCGCCGGCGCGGCGGCAGACGTGCTCGTGAATGCCACCCCGGTCGACGACCCCGCCGCGCTGCCCCTGCCGCCCCTCGGGGGCGTGGGCCTCGTGGTCGACCTCCGGTACCGGCCGCCGGTGACCCCGCTGGTGGCCGCCGCCCGCGATGCCGGGGCGGCCGCATTCGGCGGGCTCGGGATGCTGATCCACCAGGCGGCGCTCTCGTTCGAGGTCTGGACGGGACAGATGCCGCCCGCGGGAGTGATGTCTGCTGCCGCCCTGGCCGCGATCGCCGAGCCACTGATCGAACCGGGCGCGGCCGCTGACCGCGCGCGGCTCCATCTCGAAACCGATACCGGCGACTGATCACGGTCACCGGGGCCGACCGCCCTCCGGGCGGCTCCTCGATCCGCCCGATGTGCTCGCCGCCTCAAGGTGCCGTCGGGGGCCTGCCGATGCTCAAACCACTACATGGATCCCGACTTCACCGCGCTGGCCTCCCGGGTGGCGGCCAGAGCCGAAGTGCTGGGCTGCGTCATCCTGTCCCGCGACGGCCTGGTCCTCGGCTCGTTCCCGCCCCACGGCGAGCAGGACATCACGCCCGGATTGCTCCGGTTCGCGTCGCTCGGCGACCCCGACCGGGGCTTCGCCCAGTTCGCCGACGAGGTGTGGGCGTACGTCCGGGAGCGCAACTACGCCGCGTTCGCCGTGGCGGACAAGGGGACGAGGCCGGGAATCCTGCTCGACTACCTGGAGCAGGCCCTACTGGTCGCCGAGGAGGCCCGCATGACCGGCGAGGCCATGAGCGAGCCTTCGCACGTCGATCTCAGCCAGAAGGCGCTGTCGCTCGGGCGACGGCTCCGCGCGGCGACCCCGGACGCGCCTGACGATTTCCGCGCGGCCGTCGTCGCCCCCGAGCGGGAGGCCCCGCCGGAGCCGGCGCAGCACGCGGAGTCCGCCCCCGTGATGCCCACGGTGGACGACAGCGCGCTCGACGAGGCGCTTGCCGCGGCGATCGCGAGCGGGGGCGACCGGGGGAGCGACCCGAACGACCACGCGACCGACGCCGGCCCGCCGCCGCCCAAGCCCGAGCCCGAGATGGAGATGGAGGTCCACCCGGTCGAGGAGACCCCGGCCGAGCTCGTCGCCGAGGCGCCCGCGGAGACGTGGGCCGAGCCCCAGCCGCCGCCCCAGGACCGGTGGCAGGAACCGTGGCAGCAGCCTTCCGGCCAGCCACCGCCGGAGCAGCACCACGACCAGGGCCCCGGGACGGCTCCCGGCGACCACCAGGGCCATCGCGAACCCGAGGCCGGGGAGCCGCCGAAGCCGCCGGGGACCCAGCCTCCGCTGTCGCACCCCAGCCCCGACGAGATCGACCGCGTCGCCCTCGCCCGGGAGTTCGCCCAGCTCCTTCAGGAGGGCCCCGGCGGTGCCGACTAGGTCAGGGACGATCCGACGGTTCCGTGACGGGGACGACGCGTGAGGAAAAAGACGAAACAACTGGGCCAGATCCTGATCGAGCAGGATCTGATTACCGATGAGCAGCTCAAAGAGGCCCTGAAGGTCCAGGAACGCGTCCCGAAGTCGCTCGGACGCATCCTCATCGACCTGCAGCTCATCAAGGAGACCGATCTGGTCCGCGCGCTCGCGCACCAGATCGGGCTCGAGTTCGTCGACCTCGGCGATTACCCCGTCGACCCCTCCGCCACCGTCCTGATCCCCGAGGCGGTGGCCCGCCGGTACCGGGCGCTGCCCATCGGCGAGCGCGACGGCCGCCTGCTGGTGGCCATGTCGGACCCCGCCAACGTCTACGCGCTCGACGACATCCGGACCATCACGGGCCGCGAGGTCGAACCGATCGTCGCCACGGCCGCGGACGTCACCGCGGCCATCCGCAAGTACTCCGACGTCGGCGGCGAGGTCGAGGCGCTTGCCAGCGAGGCGGCAGCCGCCGCCGACGAGGGCATCGAGCTCGACGTCCCGTCGGCCGCCGTGGAGGACGCCCCCGTCGTCAAGCTCGTCCACATGCTCCTCACGCGCGCGGTCAACGAGCGCGCCTCGGACGTCCACATCGAACCCAGCGAGCGCGATGTTCGCATCCGGTTCCGCGTGGACGGCGTGCTGCATGAGGTCATGCGGCCGCCCAAGAACATCCAGAACGGGCTGATCAGCCGCCTGAAGGTCATGGCCGACATCAACATCGCCGAGAAGCGGATCCCCCAGGACGGCCGGGTCAGCCTCAAGGTCGGGACCATCGGCGTGGACCTGCGGGTGGCGACCCTGCCCACTGTCTACGGGGAGAAGGTCGTCATCCGGATCCTGAACAAGGAATCAGTCTTGCTCCGCCTCGACCAGATCGGGTTCTCGGACGAGGCCTTCAAGCGGTACGAGCAGTCGTTCCACAAGCCCTACGGGGCGATCCTGGTCACCGGCCCGACCGGTTCGGGGAAGTCGACCACGCTGTACGCGACGCTCAACATCCTCAACCAGCCCCAGAGCAACATCATCACGGTCGAGGACCCGGTCGAGTACCGGCTGGGAGGCGTCAACCAGGTCCAGGTGAACAACCGGGCCGGCATGACGTTCGCCGCGGCGTTGCGGTCGATCCTGCGGGCCGACCCCGACATCATCCTCATCGGCGAGATCCGGGATCACGAGACGGCCCTCATCGCGGTGGAGTCCGCGCTGACGGGCCACCTCGTTCTGTCGACGCTGCACACGAACGACGCGCCGTCGGCGATCGCCCGG
>DATLUW010000364.1:0-3866 GCA_035577825.1 Actinomycetota bacterium
CCCCAGGGCCAGTCCGGTGCGGGCGCGTTCGAGCGGCTGCGGGGAGCCTTCGTGCAGGGCGAGCGCGCGCTCGAGCTCGGCGATCGCTCGTTCCGTGTCGCCGTTCGCATCGAGGAGCAGGCCGCGGCACCGTACGGCGGTGGCCCGCGCCCACGGCTGATCCTGGGCAACGCCGCGCTCCTCCAGGCGGTCGACGAGGTCGGCGACGTCGAGATCCCCCACGGCGATCCGCGCCTCGATCGCGTCGGCGTCCACCGGACGGACGCCGGGGTTCCGGTAGCCCATGGCTTCCACCTCGGCGGGCAGGTCGCGCAGGCGCCGGGCCGCCTCGGTCGCATCCCCCGTGGACAGCGCCAGGAACCCCAGGGCCCACTGGTTCAGCAGGCGGAACACCTCGCTCCCGCCGGACCTGGCGATCGCGAGGCCCCGTTCCCCGGCCTCCCTGGCGGCCTGCTCGTCGCCGCGGTGGGCCGCCGCCAGTGACAGCGCGAACATCGGCGCCGCGAGCGCCCACCCACCCGTCTGCTCGGAGATCGCGAACGCCTCGCGCGCATGATCGGCCGCCTCGGCCAGCCGTCCCGCGCGGCACTCCAGCTGCGTGAGGTGGATGAGGAGCGAGTTGCGGTCGAGCTCGTCACCGATCTCGGCCGTCCAGTCGAGGCTCGCCTCGAGTAGCAGGCGGGCCTCGTCGAGGCGGTCCGCGTACATCAGGCGGAGCCCGAGGATCTCGCGGGGGCTGTAGTTGTTCGACGGGCGTGGGGCCGCCCGCTCGAGCTCCACCGCCCGTTCGAGGAGGCCGGGCGTGACGCGGCCCACGTAGGTCTCGTAGTGGCAGAGCGTGCCCAGGCTCTCGATCAGCATGCCCGTCTCGCCCGCGCGCTCGGCCAGCTCGGCCGCCCGCCGGGCGTGCTCGAGGGCGTGGGGGATGTCGCCGGACAGCATCGTCATCTCGGCCGCGAGCTGGTGGCCCTCCGCCTCGAGCGCGTCGCCGCCGGCCCCCGCGATGGCCTGCAGGCAGAGCTCGAGCGAACGCCCCGGGCTCTCCTCCCCCAGGCGGGCCGTCCGGAGCAGGGCGGCCGCCCGGACGGGACCGGGGACGTCCGGCCCGAGGAGCGGCTCGAGGTGCTGCCGGGCCCGGGCGGGATCGCCGCCCCGCACCTCGTACGCCGATGCGTCGAGGCGCCGCTCGAAGAGCGCCGGGTCGTCCTCGGGGGTGAGCGTGATCGCCTGCTCCGCCAGGGCGGCGGCCTGGGCGATCGCGCCGCGAGCGGCCGCTCCCCGCGCGGCGTCGTGGACGACGGCGGCGATCGTGGCGTTCGGCCCCTCGGCCCCGAGGGCCAGGTGCCGCGCCCGCTCCTCGGCCGTCGGCACCGCGTCCGCCACCCGCCGGTGCAGCGCCCGACGCTCGCCGGGTTCGAGCTCGGACAGGACGGCCTCGGCGAGCAGCGGATGGGTGAACCGCACCCGGCCGCCGTCCATCTCGACCAGGCCTGCGCGCGCCGCCCCCCGGAGCCGCTCCTCGGGCGACCCGCGCGAGCCGGCCGCGCCGCCCACGACCTCGACCGTCGGCTCCGAGACCACGGCCGCCACCTCGAGCGTTCGCCGGACGGTCCCCGGGAGGCGACCCACCCGCTCGCGGAGGATGCCGAGCAGCCCGTCCGGCACGGGGAGCGCCTGGCCGGGTTCGATCCGGTCGCCCCGATCGAGGAGATATCGCGCGATCTCCAGCGCGTAGAAGGGGTTGCCGCCCGACGTCTCGTGGATCCGCATCAGCGTGTGCCGCGGGAACGCCGTGCCGAAGCGTTCCCGAACCACCTCGTGGAGGGCGCCCGGGGAGAGCGCCTCCAGCTCCAGGTCGATCGCGGGGACCGTTTGGTCGGCGGGCCCCGCGGCCACGGGCCCGGACGGGTCGACCCTGATCGCCTCGAGGAAGCCGACGGGCTCGGTCGACAGCCGGCGGCGGGCGAACTCCACCACCTCAGCGGTGGCCCGGTCGAGCCACTGCCGGTCATCGATCGCGACCAGCACCGGGCCGCGTTCGGCCAGCAGGCGGATCGCGGAGAGCGTGGCCGTCGCGACCGACCGGGGGTCCGGGGGCGAGCCCAGCACGGGCGCCCGCAGCAGCGCCACGTCGAGCGCGTCACGCTGCGGCGCGGGGAGCCGGGGCGCCAGGTCGTCGAGCATCGGCCCCAGCAGGTCCCCGAGCCCGGCGAACGAGAGCGACGTCTCCGCGGACGACGGCCGGGCCACGAGCACCGTGAACGACGAGTCCCGGGCCTCGTTCACGGCGGCCTGCCACACGACCGTCTTGCCCATCCCTGCGGCGCCGAGCATCCGCAGTGTCGCGGCGCCCGACGCCGTCCCGTCCAGGAACGAACGGATGCGCTGCAGCTCGGCCTCGCGGCCGACGATCGACGTGGGACCCACCTCACCGCCCTCCCGGATCTGCCGATTCTGGGCGAACCGGGCGCCGGGGGGCAATGGTTCAGGGGTGATCGTCGTTCGATTCGACGTCGAGCGCCCGGCGGGCGGACTCGTGACAGAGCGCGGGGGAGAACCCCCGACGCGCCAGGAGGCCGGCGAGGCGCCGGTACGCCACCTCGGGTGCGAGCGCGCCCATCCGCCGGACCCGCGACCGGGCGAGCTCCTCCGCCCGACGGCGTTCGGACTCCGGGTCGTCGATCTCCGCGAGCGCCGCGCCGGCCACCTCGCGGCTCACGCCCTTGGAGGCCAGCGCCGCGGCGACCGCGCGCCGCCCGGACAGGCGCCGCCCGGCCTCCTGCTCCACCACCGCGCGGGCGAAGCGCTCGTCGTCGACCAGGCCGACCCGTTCGAGCGCCTCGAGTGCCTCGAGCACGTCGTCCGGCTCGAACCCCGCCCGGAGCAGACGCTGCTCGAGCTCGCGGCGGCTCCGGTCCCGGAACGAGAGCAGGTTCAGCGCGCGGTCACGCGCGGTGCCGCGGGGCTTCCGCTCGGACGGAGCGGAACCCGGCCGCCGACGCGGGCGTCCGTTCCCGCCGCGTTCGACCGACCGGCCCGCCTCGTCGTGGTGATTCCGCCCGGGTTCCAATCAGGCCCCTTCCCCAAGCAGCCCGCTCGGCACCCGGGCGGTCTCACGCGCTCCGGACGACCGACACCGTCCGGATGTCTTCAGCCCACCGGCGCCGCGGCCGGCTCCTTGCGCGAACGCCCGTTGGCGCCATCCGGGGCCGCTTCCGAGGCGACCGGCGTGATCTCCCCCGTGGAGAGGTCGACCACCTCGTCGCCGCCGTCCTCGAACGAGATCAGCCCCACGGCCTCGCGGACGCGGCGGTCGATCTCGAGCGCCGTGTCCTCGTGCTCGGCCAGGAACTGCCGCGCGTTCTCCCGGCCCTGCCCGAGCTGTTCGCCCTCGTAGGTGAACCAGGCGCCCGACTTCTTGACGATCTCGAGGTCGACGCCCACGTCGAGGAGCGAGCCCTCCTTGGAGATCCCCTTGCCGTACATGATGTCGAACTCGCACTGACGGAACGGCGGCGCGACCTTGTTCTTCACGACCTTCACGCGCGTGCGGGACCCGACGACCTCGGTGCCGTCCTTGAGGTTCTCGATCTTGCGGACGTCGAGCCGGACCGACGAGTAGAACTTCAGCGCCCGGCCGCCCGGCGTGGTCTCCGGGTTGCCGAACATCACGCCGATCTTCTCCCGCAGCTGGTTGATGAAGATCGCCGTCGTATCGAAGCGCGACAGGGTCCCCGCGAGCTTGCGCATGGCCTGCGACATCAGCCGGGCCTGCAGGCCGACGTGCGTGTCGCCCATCTCGCCCTCGATCTCGGCGCGCGGTACAAGCGCTGCGACCGAGTCGATGACGACCAGTGACAGCGCAC
>DATLUW010000365.1:0-6718 GCA_035577825.1 Actinomycetota bacterium
CCCCGCCTGGCCGACTGGTGCACGGTGGAGATGCTGGAGGACGGGGAGATCGCCTCCGTGGCGGTCGCACACGTGGACCCCGCGAAGGTCGAGCTCGCGCGTTCGCTCCGCGAGCGGTTCCCCCCGAACGTCGACGACCCGACCGGCGTCCCGAACGTGATCCGATCCGGGCAGCCCGAGCTGTGGCCGGAGATCTCCGAGCAGCTCATCGTCGACTCCGTCGAGGACCCGGAGATCCGGCGGATCCTGCTGGATCTCAAGCTCCGTTCGCTCATGATCGTGCCGTTGAAGTCGAGCGGGCGCGCGCTGGGGGCCATCACGTTCGTGTGGTCGGAGTCGGGCCGGACCTACGGAGCCGCCGACCTCGCCCTGGCGCAGGACCTCGCGCGGCGCGGGGCGCAGGCCGTCGAGAACGCGGTGATCTACCGCGAGCGCGACTACATCGCGAGGACGCTGCAGCAGAGCCTCCTGCCGCCGGACCTCCCGGAGATCCCCGGGATCGAACTCGCCGCCCGGTACCTGCCGGCCGGGGCGGGGAACGAGGTCGGGGGCGACTTCTACGACGTGTTCGACACCGGCGACGGCGCGTGGGGGCTCGCGATCGGCGACGTGTGCGGCAAGGGCCCGGACGCCGCCGCGGTCATGGGCCTCGCGAAGTACTCCCTTCGGGCCGCCGCGATGCGGGAACGGCGGCCGAGCCAGATCCTCGACACGATGAACGAGGCGGTCCTTCGCCAGTCGACCGACGGGCGGTTCCTGACGGTGGCCTACGTCCGGATCCGGCCGGACTCCCGTTCCGTGCGGTTGACGGTGTCCTGCGGCGGGCATCCCCTGCCGATGATCCTGCGGGCCGACGGCGCGCTCGAGACCGCGGGGAAGCCGGGGACGCTGCTCGGGCTGTTCCCCGATCCCGAGCTGTCGGATGACTCGCTCGACCTCGGGCCCGGCGACACGATGGTCGTGTTCACCGACGGGGTCACGGACTCGCCGGAGTACCAGGAGGGGACCGGCGAACGCCGGCTCGCCGAGGTGCTCGCCGCCGGCCAGGGGCGGACCGCCGAGGAGATGGCCGACGCGATCGAGCGCGAGGTGCTCGCGCCCCGGTCGCAGGCCCGGCGCGACGACGTCGCGCTCGTCGTCATGCGGGTGCTGCCGTGAGGACGCTCTCGGTGGAGACCCGGTGGGACGGGGACGCGGCGACCGTGGTGCTCACCGGCGAGCTCGACCTGTCCACCGCCGCCCTGGTGGAGGGCGCGATGGGCGAGGCCGAGGAGAAGGGGCCGGGGCTCCTCGTGCTCGACCTCCGCGGGCTGGCGTTCATGGACTCGACGGGGCTGCGGGTGGTGCTGGCGGCCGACGGGCGCGCCCGGCGCGACGGGCGCCGGCTCGAGGTCATCCCGGGCCCGCCGCAGGTGCACCGGGTGTTCCGGATCGCGCTGCTCGACCGGCGGATCGCGTTCGTGGACCCACCGGGCGACGACGACGCCGAACCCACCGCGCCCGGCGACGGGGGCTCGGCGTGATCGACGTCCGGCTGCGGAGCGACGTCTCGGCGCCCGGCGCGGCCCGCCAAGCCCTCGCCGAGCTGTCCGAGCGCGTGGACGACCCCGTGTTCGAGGACATCCGGCTGCTGGTGAGCGAGCTCGTGACGAACGGCGTCCGCCACACGAACCAGGGCCCGGCGGGGTGGGTCGAGCTCACCATCCGGTGGGACCCGCGGCGCGTCCGCGTGGAGGTGAGGGATCCGGGGCCCGGGTTCGGCGAGGTCCGGGCGCCGTCGATCTACCAGGAGTCCGGCTGGGGGCTGTACCTGGTCGAGCAGGTCGCCAGCCGCTGGGGCGTCGACCGATCCCACGGCAACACCGTGTGGTTCGAGATCGACTGCCCCGTCCGGGTGGCCTGACCGGCGTCGCGCTACTCCCCCGCGTCGGCCTCCGCGTCGGGTTCGGGCTCGGAGTCGCGCCCGAGGTCCGCGCCCATGGCGTGGTACCCGCCGTCCACGTGCACGATCTCGCCGGTGATCCCCGCCGCCCAGTCCGACAGCAGGAACGCCACCGCCCGAGCCACGGGCAGCGGATCGGCCGTGTCCCACCGCAGCGGCGCGCGCCCCGACCACGCCTTCGCGAGCACGTCGAACCCGGGGATGCTCTTCGCGGCCATCGTTCGGAGCGGGCCGGCCGAGATGCAGTTCACCCGGATGCCGTCCGGGCCGAGGTCGCGGGCCAGGTAGCGCGTCACCGATTCGAGCGCGGCCTTGGACACGCCCATCCAGTCGTAGATCGGCCACGCCACGGCGGCGTCGAAGTCCATGCTCACGATGGCCCCGCCGCCCTCGCGCATCAGGTCGTGCAGCCCGGCCGCGATCGCCTTCAGCGAGAACGCGCTCGTCCGGAACGCGAGCTCGGCGCTCTCCCGCGGCGTGTGCAGGAAGTTCCCGCCCAGGGCGTCCTGCGGCGCGAAGGCAATCGCGTGCAGGATCCCGTCGAGGCCACCCCACCGTTCGCGGATCTCGCCCGCGAGGCGTTCGATGTGGGCGTCGTCGTTCGCGTCGAGCTCGAACACGTCGACCGGCTGGGCCAGGCGCTTGGCGCTGCGCTCCGTGAGGCTCATCGACTTGCCGAACCCCGTGAGGACGATCTCGGCGCCCTGTTCCTGGGCGACCTGGGCCACGGCGAACGCGATGGACTGCGGGGTCAGGACCCCGGTGAGCAGCAGGCGCTTTCCTTCGAGGAATGTCGTCATGGGTGGTTCGACCTCGCGGGCATCCTACGGGTTGCACGGAACCGGGAATCCGCTGCGTCCGGCGGTTGGCGCCGGGCGCGCCGGGTGCGGTTGAATGCGCGCCTGATGCCGCTCGACCTCCGGACGCTTGCGAAGGTCGACCTGCACCGGCACCTGGAGGGTTCGGTGCGGGTGGCCACGATCGTCGACCTGCACCGGCAGGCCGGGCTCGACCTGCCCGCGTGGAATGCCGAGGAGATGGCGCCGTACGCGCTCGTGACCGAGCCGGTCGACTCGCTCGAGACGGCGCTGAACGCGTTCGGGTACGCCCAGCGGTCGTTCGTCGACCTCCACGCCGTGCGCCGCATCTCGCGCGAGGCGGTGGAGGACCTGGCGGCGGACGGGGTTCGACTCGGTGAGCTGCGGTTCTCGCCGGACTTCATGTGCTCGCCGGCGGACCTCGACTGGGACGACGCGCTCGCGGCGATGCGGGCCGGGGTGGACGACGCGGTGGGCGCCGGCAACGACGTGGCGGTCGGGCTGATCGTGATCTTCAGCCGGGACTTCGGCGACGAGTCCGCCGCGAGAACGATCGAGTTCACGCTCGAGCACCGGGACGAGGTGGTGGGGTTCGACATCGCGGGGCCGGAGGTCGGATACCCGCCGTCGCGCTACGCGGACCAGGTCCGGCGGGTGCAGGACGCCGGCGTGCACGTCACGCTGCACTACGGCGAGTCGGGGCCGCCGCCCTATCCGGCCGAGGCGATCGAGCTGGGAACCGAACGGCTGGGACACGGGCTCTCCGTGGCCTGGGACGACGGCGTGAGCGCGCTCGCGAAGGAGCGCGGCGTCACGCTCGAGATGTGCCCGACCTCGAACTGGCTCACCCACGGCGTCGACCGCGTGGCCGACCACCCATGTCTCCGGCTGCTCCGCGCGGGCCTCCAGGTCACGCTCAACACCGACGACCCCGGCCTGATGGGCATCGACCTGACCCACGAGTACGAGGCCGCCCGATCGGAGATCGGGTTCACCGACGAGGATTTCGCGGCGGCTGCCCGGAACTCGCTGGCGGCATCGTTCCTCCCTCCGGACATGGTCGACGACGTGCGGCGGCGCCACTTCTCCTGGGCGGGCTGACCGGCGTTCTGACCGTCGTCCGGTCAGGAACCCCCGCCGAACTGGATGTGGTACGTCCCGAACGGCAGGAGCAGCAGGAACAGCCCGATGCCGACGAACCCCATGACGAGGCCCGCGATCGCGAGTCCCCGGCCGCCGACAGCTCCCGGCGGCACCTGCTTGATCTGGCTCAGCCCGACGAATCCGAACACGACGGCCAGGATGTTCGGAATCATGAACTGGCCCGGATACTGCTGAGGCGGCGGCTGCTGCGTGCCCACGACGGGAATCCACCCCGTCCGGGGCTGCGCGCAGTGGGCGTGCGGTCAGCGGCGGCGGAGGTCTGCGAGCACCTCGCGTGCGGCGTTGGCGCCGGGGGCGCCGGTGATGCCGCCGCCCGGGTGCGCGCCCGAGCCGCACAGGTAGAGCCCCGCGATCGGCAGCCGGTAGCGCGCCATGCCCAGGCCGGGCCGCCAGGCGAAGAACTGGTCGAGGCCGGGCTCGGCGTGGAGCGGGTGGCCGCCGGTGAGGCCGTACTCCCGCTCGAGGTCCGGCGGGGTGAGCACGTGCCGCGCGGTCACCCGCGCCGTGAGGCCGGGGGCGTGTTCCTCGAGCCGCTTCGCGACCAGGTCGGCGAGCTCATCGGCCTGCGCCCGGTCCCACGCACCCTCCCGCAGCTCGAACGGCACCCACTGCACCATCGCGGACACGACGTGGGTCCCCTCGGGCGCGAGCGTCCGATCGGTCGCAGTCGGAACCGAGACGTCGAGGAACGGCCGCTCGGGCACCCGGCCGTACTTCGAGGGATCGAACGCGAGATCGAGCTGATCGATGCCGGTCGCGCCCACGAGGATGCGCCCCGCCGGTGACGCCCCACCGAACGCGGTGAACGCCGGCGCCGCGTCGAGCACCAGGTGGACCTTCGCGACCGTTCCGGGCTGCCGGATGTTCCCTGCGCGCCAGCCGAGCGTCGGCCCGAGCACCTCCGGGTCCACCAGGCCGAGCAGCGTCCGCTTGGGGTCGGCGCCCGAGACGACGGCGCGCGCCGCGATCTCCTGCCCGCCGGCCAGCACCACGCCGGTGACCCGGTCGCCGGCCACGGCCACCTTCACGACCTCGGTGCCGCACCGCAGCTCGCCGCCCGAGGCCCGTACGGCGGCGCCGAGCGCCTCCGACAGCGCGCCCGGGCCGCCGACGGCCGTGGCCGACTCGCCGGCCGGGCCCGTGGAGGTCCCCGCCAGCTCGGCCAGCAGCACCGCCGTCGAACCCGCCGCGCGCGGCCCCATCGCCGTGTACCGAATGCCGCCCACCGCCACGGCCGCGCGGACCGCGTCCGACTCGAGGTGGTCCTCGACGAAGTCGGCCACCGCGGTCGGCAGCACGCGGATGGTCTCCCGCAGGTTGGATGGCCCGCCGAGGCCGCGGAGCGCGTTCCCGAGCTTCAGCGCGGCGACCGCGTCCACCATGGACGGCGCCACCAGGTCGGGCGGCGTCATCGAGTGCAGCCACGCCATCACGCTGGCCAGCGCGCGGACCTTCCGGTCGAACGACGGCCAACCGGCGGCATCGGCTGTCGACCACTCGCGGAGGCCGTCGGCCGTCCGCCGCGGGTCGCGCACGAACCGCACGGCCCGGCCGTCCGGCTGGAGCGACGTCGCCAGCTCGTCCGGCCGGATGAATCGCAGGCCGTGGCGTTCGAGCTGGAGGTCGCGGACGACCGAACGCCGCAGCCGCCCGATCCCGTGGGCGAGCGGCGCCCGCACGCCCGGCGCGATCTCGATCGTGTCGGCGGCGCCGCCGAGGCGATCCCGGCGCTCGACCACCAGCACCGACATCCCCGCACGGGCCAGCAGCCCCGCGCAGGTCAGCCCGTTGTGGCCGCCCCCGACGACGACGACGTCGTACCGCCCGCCCGGGGCGCTCACCTCGACCTCCCCGAGCGGCCCTTGCCGAGCTCCTTCACGACCTCGAGCGCGGCGATCCGCCCCGGCGCGCCCATGATCCCGCCGCCCGGGTGGACCGCCGAGCCGCACATCCACAGCGACTTCAGCGGCGTCCGGAACCCGGCCCACCCCGGCACCGGGCGGTTGAAGAACAGCTGCTCGAGCGAGAGCTCCCCCTGGAAGATGTTCCCCTCGGACAGGCCGAAGGTCTCCTCCATGTCCAGCGGCGTCAGCACCTGCTTGTGCAGGATGAGGTCGCGGATCTTCGGGACGCGTTCCTCGATGGTGTCGATCACGTTCTCGCCGAACGCGTCGCGCTGCGCGTCGTCCCACACCATGCCGTCGGCCAGGTGGTACGGCGCGTACTGCACGAAGCACGAGATGACGTGCTTGCCCGGCGGCGCCATGGACGGGTCGACCATGGTCGGGATGATCATGTCGATGTACGGCCGCCGCGACGGGCGCCCGTGCTTCGCGTCGTCGTAGGCCTGTTCCATTCGCTCGACCGACGGCGAGAACGACAGTGCGCCGCGGAGGTGCTCGGTCGTCACGGAGTTCGGCATGCAGATGAACTCGGGCAGCGCGTCGAGCGCGAGGTTGACCTTGCCGCTCGAACCCCGGAACCGGAACCTCGACACCTCGTCGGTGAAGGTTCGATCCAGGGCACCCTTCGGCGTCAGCTTGAGGAACGTCTGCCGGGCGTCGAGGCTCGACAGCACGACGTCCGCGTGGAGCTCCTCGCCGGTGTCGAGCGCCACGCCGGTGACCCGGTCGCCCTCCACCAGCAGCGTCCCCACGGTTGTCTCCGTGCGGATCTCCGCGCCGAGCGCGCGGGCGGCCGAGCCGATCGCGTTCGACACGCCGCCGGTGCCGCCGCGCGGGATGCCCCACGCCCGGAACGCCCCGTCGATCTCGCCCATGTAGTGGTGGAGGAG
>DATLUW010000366.1:0-2163 GCA_035577825.1 Actinomycetota bacterium
GCGCCGCCGCGACGCTGCGGGTGCTGGAATCGAGTCCCACCCGGTTCGCGAAACTGATCATCCTCCTGCCGGCCCGGCTGGAGGTCGGCGACGAGACCTACACGCGGCTGGCGCGCATGGCCGACCTGCTGGAGGAACACGGCCCCGAGCGGACCGCCGAGATCGTGGTCGCCGAGGAGGACGCCGCCGGGTCGTTCGACCAGTTCCCCGCTTCGAAGGACTACCGGCGGGCGGCGATCCTCGCGATGAACTCCGACGGCGTTCCGAACGCGATTCGCGGCGTGATCAACGATCTGCCGGTCCGGGATCCCGGGCTCATCCGGGCAGTCACCGCGCCGACGCTGATCATCGCCCAGGAGGGCGACGCGTTCCACAGCACGGCGGTCGCGCGGGACATCGAGGAGGCCATGCCGAACGCCGAGCTCGTGATCCTCCCCGACCAGCACGCGCTGCTCCGGGAGATCCCCTCGCTGATGATGATGGTGCACAACCTGCTGGCCGACTGAATCCGTCAGCGGCGGGCGCACCATTGGACGTCGGTCCGGTAGGGAAGGCCGAACCGTTCCGCCCGCGGCCCGATCATCGGGTCCTCGTCCAGCAGCCGCAGGACCGTCGCGCGGACGTCGGCGCGCTCGTCGTCGGGCAGCGCGGCGATGAAGCTGGTGGACAGCACGCGGTCGACCGCCCCCTCGCGCGTCGTCGAGTGCTCGTACTCGAACGACCGCGTCTGCAAGGACTCGAACAGATCGGTCCGGTCGAACGCCCGCCCCCACGCCGTGCTGCGATGGCTCGGCGTGTCGCCCCGGAACGGCTCGATCGCCGTCGTCAGCCGGGACCAGAACGCCGACCGCTCGTCGTCGCGGACGTTCCAGAGCAGCGCCAGCGAACACCCCGGGCGCAGGACACGATGGAACTCGATCAGCGCCGCCGGGCCGTCGAACCAGTGGAACGCCTGCGCGACCACTGCGGCGTCGATCGACGCATCGGCGAGCGGGATCGCCTCCGCCCGGCCGGCCACCACCTCGACGTCCGGCAGATCGGCCTGCAACGCGTCGCGCATGGCCTGGACCGGCTCGACGGCGACGAGCGAGGCGCCCGTCGGCGCGAGCAACCGCGTGAGCTTCCCGGTCCCCGCAGCCATGTCGAGCACCCGTTTGTCCGGGGCGATGCCGAGCTTCCGCACGAGAAACGCCACCGCGTCCTCGGGATAGTCGGGGCGGCCCCGGCGATAGGCGTCGGCCGCCCGCTGGAACCCCTGTGCGGCGGCGGGATGGACGCCCTCGATCGTCACGGCAACCGCCGGCGGGCGGTCACGGGACCTCGCGCGGGTCGGGCCCCTCGTAGCGGACGTTCTTCCACCCGATGTCGCGGTACGGTCGTTCGCGGGTCTGCTCCTCGTAGACGTGCGCCGAGAGCCCCGGCGCGCGGCCGATCACGTACAGCGCCTTGCCGAGGCCCGGGTCGAGCCCGATCTCGAGCAGCAACGCCGCCATCGCGCCGTCGATGTTCAATCGGAGATCCCGGCCGAACTCGGCCTTCAACGCCGGCTCGAACGCCAGCGCCAACTCGCAGAACCGTCCCCGGAACCCGAGCTCGCCGGCCACCTCGAACAGCCGCGTGCCGCGCGGGTCGGGGTCGTGGACGACGTGGCCGTACCCGGGAACCCGGCGGCGTTCCTCCGCGAACCGGGCCACCATCAGCCGGGCGGCGTCGGCGGCGTCGCGGTGCAGGTCGTCGGCCTCGAGGAGCATGTCGGCGCCCTCCTCGACCGCGCCGCCGTGCACGTCGCCGATTGCGAGCATCCCCGCGGCGACACCCGCCTGCAGGGGCACCCCGGCGCTCGCCACGAACCGGGCCGCGTCCACGGCCGGCGCCACCAGCGAGTGCTCGGCGCAGGAGACGAGCAGCGCCTCCATCATCCGGCCCTCGTTCCCCTTCGGCAGGTCGCCGGAGAGCAGCAGGAACGTCACGTCGCCGAACGAACGCCCCCCGATGAGGTCCATGAGGTCGTAGCCGCGGATGCGGACCTCGTTCGGCTTGACCTCGGAGATCCTCGTTCGCCAGAACGCGTCGCGGTTCGCCATGAGCGGGGCCGAGGCTATCAGGCGGGGGTCGGCGGGGCCGAACGGAAAGGGGGGATCGGTCGAATGGCCGTCAAGACAC
>DATLUW010000367.1:0-2512 GCA_035577825.1 Actinomycetota bacterium
TGTTCAGTGCCTCAGCGAGCGCCGCGACATCGGGGTCCTGCGGCAGCAGGCAGGACAGGATGATCCGAGTGTGGCGCTCACGGTTGATCCGGCCGGTCTCGTCGTGATGGTTCACGACACGGCCTCGAGGTACGCCATCGGCACCCCTAGCAGCGCGGACACTCGGTCGGCGAGCACCACGGGGATGGAGGGCTGGTTCAGCACCAGGGAGAAGTGACGCTGTGCCGTGCGGAGCGAGACGTTGAACCGTTCGGCGTAGCGGTCGGCCCAGAGCCCGCCCGAGGTCACGACCTGATACCCGTTCTTCGCGTGGTCGAAGTGCGAGAGAACGGGGATGGCGTTGTTCGACACCAGCCGCTCCTCGTCGCACGCCTTCCGCAGCAGATCCCGGAACGGGCCGGCGAGGACGTGCTCGAGGTCGTGCCATCCGTTGCCGCTCATGCGCCCGCCTTCGCGAGAATCAGTTCCTCGGCCTTCGCTGCGGTGAGCTCGGAGAGCTTCTTCACCCCGGAGACGCGGATGACCTTCACCCGTCCCCCATACAGGCGTAGCAGCCGGTCGAACTGCTCGGGCGTGGCGGCCGCTTCGGGGGCGGTCCCGTCTTCCCCAGCCGGGTCCGCCCCCTGCGCAGCCTCCGGTGACGCTCCACCTCGAATGGTCGTGTCGTCACCGGAAGATGGAGAGGGAGCCGAGGCCGGGGGAGGTACAAGAGCCCCGGCTCCCTCATGCGCTGGGCTTGCCGTGCGGGACGACCCAGCGGATCGTGATGCCTGTTGCGCGGCCTTGCCGTCGTCGTCCTTGTCGGGCGCCAGTCCGGCCGCGGCGGACAACTGGTACCGGCGGGCGTAGGTGGTCGCGGACATGCGGTCCTGCGGTCCCGGTCCGGTCGGCATGTAGAGCGGACCGAACTCGATGAACTGCCCACTCAGATGCCCGATACGGGTGGTGACAGCCACGCCGTCGGAGTCGCCCGAGATGTCCTGCGCGAGGAACAGCCCGAGCTCCTTGAACACGTCCCTCACGTCGTCCAGCAGGGCGCCGAGGGAGACGTATTTGTAGTCCGACTTACCGCGAACCTGACCGGGCGTGTCGGGTTTGGGGTTCTTCAACTTCCGCTGCGCGGCCACCAACGCCGGCGCGATCTCGTCCGTCTTCTCGCTGGTGTTCATTCGGGCATGTCCTCCGGCGTCAGTCGACGGGCGTAGCGAATCCCGCGGCGGAGTGCCTGCCGTTCGGGCTCGACCAGCTGCCACGGCTCGGGGCGGTCCTTCGGCCTCGGAGCGGGCACACCGGCAGCAGCGAGCAGGCGACGGCGGGCGTCCTCGTCCGCGGTCCAGGGCGACGTCATGGGGTCGTAAAGGGGACTCTCGACGTGTTCTAGAGCCTCACGTTCGCGGTCCTGGCGCTCCATCTCCTCTTCGGTGAGCTCGATGACGGAGGTGTCCCCCGTCAGCCGGCGGTGCGCCCGAGTGGAGGAGATGGCTCCGCGTTCCTTCCAGAGCTTGCCGTGGTACTCGGGCATCAGAACCCACTCGTCCCGCTGGCAATGCGGTACTTCTGGTGCCACCGCTCGATCTCGAGCAGCGCGTTGTCCCGTTCGGTGGTCAGCAGGCTGTTCTCGTCCCTCGCCGCCTGCAGGAGCTCCAGGAGGTCGTCCACGCGGGTTCGGAGGGCGGCGTTCTCCAGCGCCAACGCGGCGGGAAGCCGGTCGGTCATCGCCACCACACCCACCACACGACACCCACCCAGAAGCTCACACAGAAGAGGAGGACGGAGAGGCAGCCGACGGCGTACTTGGCGTCGTTCATGCGTGCGCCTTCTCCCATCGCTCGTTCATGGGTGCGCCGTGGCCTCGTTCGATACCGAGGATGTCGCAGCATCGGGCGCAGCGATCCAGCCCTATCCGCGAGAGGATGCCGGGGAGTTGCCACTCGGCCTTGGTGCCGCAGATCGCGGCCATCGGCACGTGGCGCCCGTCCCAGTACGTCTCCCAGAATGCCAGCCCACTGATGTGGTCATCGCGGTCGTCCACGGCGGGGACGTAGTGCAGCCGTCGCCATTCGCCTGTGACGAGCCAGACGTACTTCGATGCGAGGGCGCCGCTCATCAGAGTTCCCGAGTCCATCGACGGATGCGGTCCTGCCGCTCCCGTTCGTCATCCATGTGCATCCGCACGCCGACAGGGACACCGGCGAGCAGCCCGAGCCCGAGGCCGATGAGGAACGTGACCAGCGTCATGGCATGACCACACGGTTCAGGACCGACTCGCCGGCCATCTGCAGCCCCATGCTCCGGGCCTGCTCGTAGACCTGCTCCCACGTCTTCGCGGCATCGACGTGGAACTCCAGCTGGCCGAACTGGCCTTGGATGTACGCCCTCTGCGCGAGGTTCCGGTGGATGCGGGCTTCCCGCGCCGGGTCACGGTTCGAGTCACGGAGCGCGTAGGAGAGTCCTTCGGCGTTCATCGGTAGCCCGCCCCTCGGAAGACGCGGTAGAACGCCCCGGCATCGGA
>DATLUW010000368.1:0-2951 GCA_035577825.1 Actinomycetota bacterium
CGAGTCCTGGAGGTCCCGGAACGCCGAGAATCCGCCGTTCGGCTTCTCGTTCGTGAGGACGCCGGTGCGATGGGCGAACTCCCCGAGGAACAGGCTCGCCCGCGATGGGCAGCACAGCGACGTCGTGACGAACGACTCCGCGAACGTCACCCCGTGCGCCATGAGGTCGGCCTTGACGTTGGGCATCGGGCAATCCGAGGCCGGCGGCGTGGTCGAGCCGGCGGTCGGGGGCGTGCGGCGATCCGGGATCGGCAGTCCGATGTCGGGCAGGCATGCGTACAGCGAGTCGAACCGCTGGTCGTCGGTGTTGACGACGACGATGTTCGGGCGGGACGGGGGATCGGCGGCGGCGGGTGGGGCGGCGGTCACGGCGCCGACCGCTGACGAGGCCGCGAGCAGGAGGCCGATGGCCGCGGTGCGGGCGCGACGGACCGAGCGTCGAGGGCGCATGGGGCGGGCCCAGTCTAGGCTGCGCCGGGACCACCGGTCGAGGGTCGCGATAACCTGCCGCCCGATGGCGTCGTTCACCACGGCCGAGCTCGCGGAAGCGGCCGGCGTCCCGCCCGCCGAGGTGGAACGCCTCCGCGGCCTCGGCGTCATGGAGGTCCGCGAGGGGTCGGACGAGTATGACGAGGGGACGGTCGCCATCCTCCGCCTGGCCCTCGCCCTCGAGGCCGGCGGCATCCCGCTCGAGGTGGTCGGGCGCGCCGTGCGCGAGGGCACCCTGTCGCTCGCCTACGCGCCGCTCGTGCTCGACGAGACCAGGTCACGGACCTCGGGGCCGTCGTTCCGGGAGCGGTGCGAGTCGATGGGGCTCGACCCCGACTTCGTGGGGTCGTTCTTCGAGGCGGGCGGGCTGCCGCGTCCGGGGCTCGACGACCCCCTGCGGGCCGACGACGCCGACGCGCTCTCGGTGATCTCGCTCGTCACGATGGTCACCCGCGGCCGGCCCGAGCAGGTCGTGCGGCTGGCCCGCGTCGTCGGCGAGCACGTCCGGTGGATCGCCGAGGCGGAGGCGGACATCTACCACGAGGTCGTCGAGCAGCCCGCACTGGGCTCCGGCGCCGACGAGCGCGAGATGCGCGACGCGGTGTCGGCGGCGAGCCCGATGATCCGCTCGCTCGCGGAGCAGCTGCTGCTGTGGCTGTACCGCCGCCACGACGAGCACGCGACGCTCGAGCACCTCATCGAACACGTCGAGGGCGTGGTCGAGGACGCCGGCCTGGTGCAACAGCGCCGCGGGACCATCCCGCAGGCGGTCGCGTTCGTCGACCTGTCCGGGTACACGGCGCTCACGGAGGAACGGGGCGACCTGGCGGCGGTCGAGGTGGCGAGCCGGCTCGCGGGCGTGGTGGACCGCGTCGTGCGGGCCCACCGCGGGCGGCCGATCAAGTGGCTCGGGGACGGGGTCATGATCCTGTTCCGCGATCCCCGCGACGCCGTCCGCGCGACCCTCGAGACGATCTCGACCGGGGCCGGGGAGGGCCTGCCGGCCCACGCGGGCGTGGCGGCCGGGCCGGTGGTGTTCCGCGACGGCGACGTCTACGGGCGAACGGTCAACCTCGCCGCGCGGATCTCCGGCCGGGCCGGGCCGGGCGAGGTGGTGGTCAACTCGACGTGCGTCGAGGCCTGCCGTGACGACGGAGTTCGGTTCGAGTTGCTCGGAGAGGCCGACCTGAAGGGGATCGCGGGAACGGTCGAACTCCACCGCGCTCGGCTCGTCTGACGGCCGGTCGGACGCCTCACCATTCGGCGAGCTTCCAGATCTCGGGGGACCAGTCGCCAGCCGACGCGCCGATGTCGGCGAGGAGCGCGGCGGCGCTCCGCTGGTGCTCGCGGGACTCCTCCTCGCGCCCGGCCGCGTGGAGGATGTCGGCCAGGTTCCCGTGGATGGCGGCCTCGCCGTGGCGGTCGCCGACGGCGCGCGACAGCTCCAGGGCCTCGGTGGCGCGGGCCAGCGCGGCGTCCCGGTCGCCGGCGGCCTGCTCGGCGAGGGCCAGGCTGTTGAGCGCGGCCGCCCGGGCCGCCGGGTCGTCCGGATCGGTGAGCTCGAGGCTCGTCCGGAGCTCGTCCCTCGCGTCGTCTGCGAGCCCCGCGCTCGAGGCCAGGATCCCGCGCAGCGCGTGCGCCCTCGCCACGGCGGTCCGGTCGCCGCTCCGCTCGGCCTCGGCCAGGGCGTCCGCGGCCAGCAGCTTCGCGCGGTCGGCGTCGCCGGCCCGGTGGGCGTTCAGGCTGCGGTCGGCGAGCACCCGGGCGCGTTCGGCCGGTTCCAGCATTCCGCCCTGCGCGGCGGCGAGGTGCTCGTCGGCGAGGGCGAACTCCCCACGGCGATGGTGGAGGAGGCCGAGTCGGTGTTCGATGCGGGGAAGGTCGGCGGGATCGGCGGACGCGGCGGCGGCCTCGTAGTGCACGAGCGCCTGCCCGTAGTCGCCGAGGAGCGTCTGCAGGTCGCCGACGTCCTCGTGTAGCCCGGCCTGGCGGGGATGCCCGAGGGCGAGCGCCGCCAGTAGGTGGCCGGCCGCCTCCCGGTTGGCGAACAGCGACCGCGACGCGGCGCCCGCCCGCTCGAACCAGACGGCCGCCTCCGGTTCCATGCCGGCGCGGAGGTAGTGCTCGGCGGCCTCGCCGGCCTCGGTCGCGGCCCCGCCCCGGGTGAGCCGTTCGGCCGCGCGGCGGTGGAGCAGCCGTCGGCGGGCGAGCGTGGTGTCCTCCTCGACGACCGCCCGCAGCTTCTCGTGCGCGAAGTCGTAGCGGGGCTCGTTCGTCGCACCGCCGGACGCGCGGTCCGCCTCGACCAGCAGGCCCCGGTCGAGGCAGGCCTCGAGGGCGGCCAGCGTCTCCTCCTCGCTCCGGCCGCTCGTCTCGCGGACCAGCCCGAACGAGAACGTCCGCCCGAGGATGGCAGCGGCCGCCAGGACCTGCCGCCCGGCCTCGCCGACCGAGCCGATGCG
>DATLUW010000369.1:0-3714 GCA_035577825.1 Actinomycetota bacterium
GCTGCGGGTCTTCACCTCGCAGAACACGACCAGGCCGCCGCGAACCAGCACCAGGTCGAGCTCGCCGAGCGAGCAGCGCCAGTTCCGCGCCAGCAGGTCGAACCCGTCCCCGCGGTACCGGCGGAGCGCCGCGTCCTCCCCGGCGGCCCCCAGGCGAACGGTCCTCGGCGGCGAACCGGCTGCCTCCATGGTCGGACCGTAGCGCGCGGGACCGACATGCCCCCGGCCCCACGACCTCTGGCCGTGCGAATCGTCAGTCGGCGAGCGTGCGGGGGACGTCGCGCCCGAGCGGGTCGGCGTCGTCCTTGCGGGCGAGCTCCTCGACGTTCACGTCGCGGGTGGTCAGCACGCGGACCTTCGACACGAACCGCGCCGGCCGGTACATGTCCCACACCCACGCGTCGCCGAGCTCGACCTCGAACCACGGCCCCTCGCGGGGCGTGACCGTGACCTGGTTGCACAGGTAGAAGCGCCGTTCGGTCTCGACGACGTAGGTGAACATGGGCAGTACGTCCCGGTACTCCCGGAACAGCGACAGCTCCATGTCGGCCTCGAACTGCTCGAGCTCCTCCTCGCCCATGCGCACCATTATGCGAGCGCGTCGAATCGGGTGACGTCGCGGCGAGCGGGTCTAGTCGGGAGCCTCGTCCAGCGCGGCGAGCGTCTCGGGATCGAGCTCCTCGGGCAGCTCGCGCCCCGGCAGCGGCTTCGGGTCGGCCACGCCCTTGAACGAAAGACGATGGATCGGCGTCGGTCCCAGCCGAACCAGCGTGTCCCAGTGGTGGCGCGTCCCGTACCCACGGTTCGAGTCGAACCGGAACTGCGGGAACCGCCGGTGGTAACGGTCCATCATCCGGTCGCGCGTCACCTTCGCCACGATCGAGGCCGCGGCGACCGACGCGGTCACGGCGTCGCCCTTGCGGATCGACAGGTGCGGGAACGGCACCCCCTTGACCGGCCACCCGTCCGTCAGCACGAAGTCCGGCATGGGTTCGAGATCGTTCAGGGCCCGGCGAAGCAGGAACATGTTCGACTTGTGCAGACCGCGGGTGTCGATCCGGCGAACCGTCGCCTTGCACACGGCCACGGCGACCGCGCCCGAAAGGATCCGCTCGCAGGCCCGTTCGCGCTGGCGAGCGGTGAGCATCTTCGAGTCGGCCACCCCGTCGAGGTCGAACCCGTCGGGGAGGATGACGGCGGCGGCCACGAGCGGTCCGGCGAGCGCGCCCCGCCCCGCCTCGTCGGCTCCGGCGATGAACCGGAACCCCTCGGCCCGCAGCCTCCGCTCGAACCGGTCGAGGTCGGGATTCAGGTCAGCCTTGCGAATCGGCGCCTTCGCCACCGGATCACCAGCACCAGCGCGGCAGCCGGGGCGGCCTGCGCGGCGGGGGACGTCGTGCCTGAGGGCGCGAACTCCGTGCCGTCGGACAGCCCGCCGAAGTGCCCCGGCGGCCAGATCTTGATGAACGCCTTCCCGATGACCTTGTCGATCGGGATCTGCCCGAGGTCGAACCGCGAGTCGTTCGAGTTCGAACGGTTGTCCCCGAGGACGAACAGGTGCCCGGGCTCGACCTTGACCGGCGGCAGCGTGCGGCGGTCCTTCAGCCGCGGGTCGTCTGCCGTCGGGTCGGGGATCACGTACGGCTCCTCGAGCGGCTTGCCGTTGATGTAGATCACCCCGTTGCGTTCCTCCACGGTCTCGCCGGGAAGCCCGATCACCCGCTTGATGAAGTCCTCGTTCGGCGGCGCGCTGAACCCGAGCCCCTCGGTCACCCAGTGGAAGAACCCCGAGATCGGGTTGCGATGCACCGCCGGCCCGGGGTTCGGGTCGGAGAACACGATCACGTCGCCCCGGCTCGGCGGGTGGAACTTGTACGCGAGCTTGTTGACGAGCACCCGGTCGCCCACGTCGAGCGTTGGCTCCATCGACCCGGACGGAATGAAGAACGCCTGCACGAGGAACGACTTGATCAGCAGCGCGAGCAGGAACGCGATGATGATGAGCGCCGGCAGCTCCTTGAGGAACGACAGCGGGCCCTTGCTCCCACCGCGGTGCTTCCCGCCGTCGTCGGGGATACCGGTGGCGGGCGAGGCGGCGACCTTCTCCCCCTTGGTGGTGGACGGCCCAGCGGCGAACCCGCCGTCGGCCGAGATCCCGGTTCGGGGGTCGGCTGCGGGCGTGATCTCCGGCTGGGGGGTGGTCGAGGTGTCGGGCGCTCCCGCACCGTTCGGTGCCGCCGCCTCCGGGTACGGAGGCACCGTCGCGCCGTCCGGCGTGATGGGCGGATGCGAGTCGGGGGCCACGGGGGTGTTCCCGGCCGGCGGGCCGACGCCGGTGGGAGCCTCGGTGGGTTCCGGGGAGCTCTGCGGGCGCACGCTCATCGGGTCACGGCCCCGACCGGTTGTCCGCCGCGACGCGGCGCGCCACTATCCCTGCCCCTCGGCCGCCTCGGGCGCTTCGTCCCCTCCCGAACCGACCGAGGTCGTGGTGCGGGCCACCGTCCCGGTGGGCTCGCGGCGTTCGCGGATGCGCGCACGCTTCCCGCGTCGTTCGCGCAGGTAGTACAGCTTCGCCCGGCGGACCCGGCCCTTCGTCACGACCTCGAGCTTGCCGATCGAGGGCGAGTGGACCGGGAACGTCCGCTCCACCCCGACGCCGAACGACATCTTGCGGACGGTGAACGTCTCGCGGAGGCCGCCGCCCTGGCGCCGGATCACGACGCCCTGGAACACCTGGATGCGCTCGCGGCTGCCCTCGACGACGCGCACGTGCACCTTCACGGTGTCACCGGGCCGGAACTCCGGCAGGTCGTCGCGCAGGCGCGAAGTCTCGATGAGATCGATCTTGTTCATGGGAATGCCACCTGATCCCGGCCACGGGGGGTTCGAACGGTCCGACGATGATAGCACCCGCCCCCGGACTTCTCCGGGGTCGCATGTTGCGTGCCTACCTGCTCTCGTCCATCCACCATTCGACGAACTCTGAAGCTCGCCCGTCCGCGGCGAACCGGATCTGCCACAGGTTCGAGAACGGCCCGGGGTCGGGATCGTTGGGGCTCGTGTACACGGTCCGCCCCCGGACGAAGGCCGTGTCGCCGTCCACGCCGACCACCTCGTGCTCGAACGCCCAGGTGCCGGGATCGTCCTTCCGCCCGAGCCACTCCCGCACAATCCGGTCCCGGCCGTGCCAGGGCTTTCGGAACGGCGCCGTGTAGTAGTCCGCGTCGTCGGTGAACAGGGCGCCGATCTCCTCCCCGTCGTTCGAGCCCCACGCCGCCACGTACCGCCCGATCCACTCGTCCACCGCCGTTCGATTCGTCATCGCGTCCTCCTCCAGCAGGTCCGGCCGGTTCCGCCGGGTCTTCTCGAGCGCCGCCTCCCGGCGCCATCGTTCGACTTCGCCGTGGTGCCCCGACACCAGCACGTCGGGGACGGCCGCGCCCCGGAACTCCCGGGGCCGCGTGTAGTGGGGGTGGTCGAGCAGGCCCGGGTTCGCTTCGGCGAACGAATCCTGTTCGACCGACTCGTCCCGGCCGACGACGCCCGGCACCAGGCGGGTGACGGCCTCGAGCACCACCAGGGCGGGCACCTCGCCGCCGGAAAGCACGTAGTCGCCGATCGACACTTCGTCGGCCCCGAGCGCCTCGATCACGCGCTCGTCGACGCCCTCGTACCGGCCGGCGATGAGGACGAGCCAGGGTTCGACCGCCAGCT
>DATLUW010000370.1:0-2934 GCA_035577825.1 Actinomycetota bacterium
TACGAGCAGGCCCGCGGCCTCCGCGTCCCCGGCCAGCACGCGGACGGGTTCTCCGTGAGCGCCTCGAAGACGGTCGCGGTGCCGGTGGAGGAGCTGTTCGACGCGTTCGTCGACGATGAGCTCCGCGAACGCTGGCTCCCCGGCGCCGACCTCCGCCTGCGAACTTCCACCCGCCCCAAGACCGCGCGCTACGACTGGGAGGACGGCTCGACCCGGGTGGCCGTGGGCTTCACGCGCGTCGGCGACGACCGCAGCCAGATCGCGATCGAACACTCCCGCCTCCCCGACGCCGACACGGCCGACGAGATGAAGAGCTGGTGGCGCGAACGCGTCGCGGCGCTCAAGACGCAACTGGAGGCTTCGGCGATCGCGGAGCGATGAGTTTCACCGGCCGGCGAGGTCGTGATGTTCGAGCGAAAGGAGTCCGGAGATGAGCGAGAACGGAACGAAGCTGACTGGGATCTCGACCGTGGCGGTTCCGGTCGCCGACCACGACCGGGCGATCGAGTTCTACGTGGGGACGCTGGGGTTCGAGGTTCGCCGCGACGCGACGTTCGGGCCCGGCATGCGGTGGGTCGAGGTCGCACCGGCAGGCGCCTCGACGACGGTCGCGTTGGCGCCGCCCGGGGACGTGAAGCCGGGCGTCGACACTGGCATCAGGCTCTCGACCACGGACGCGGCAGCCGACCACGCCGCCCTTCAGGCGGCCGGCGCGCAGGTCGACCCTGAGATCCTGAACTTCCCGGGCGTCCCGCCGATGTTCGGCCTGGCCGACCCCGACGGGAACCGCCTCTACGTCGTCCAGTCGCAGTAGGTCGGACCTCACCAACCAGGGATCGAACCGCCGAGCTCGACGCCGGCCTTCCCAGTCGTCGCGTTCACCAGCTCTGTCCACGACGAGATACAGGACACCTGGGGCTCCGGCGCCCCCGGCGCCTGGGACGGGTGGGGGCCGGGAAGGCACTCGGCCACGTCGAAGGTGATGAGCCAGAACTCGTCGCCGTTCACGGTCCCGAACGCCAGCCGGACCGAGGTCGGGTGGAGGTCGCCGTAGCGCCGCCACCCGTCGTCGACGACCTGCTGCGCCGATATGTACAGCGCTGTCGGTTCGCTGGGCTCCAGGAGCAGCTCGCCGGACGGGCCGACGGCGTGGAGGTCGAGCGGTTCCGTCAGGCCGACCACAACCGCCCGGGGGTCGTGGGTGTCGGTATCGAGTGGGCCGGTCGAAGGCGTGGGGCCGACGGACGGCGTCGATCTCGGATCGGGGCCCGTTCCCTCGACGACGAAGTCTCCGGTGTGCGCGTCGATGACGGTCGACCAGGACGTGGCCGCGCATCCCGGCGGCGGTGGTGTCTGCCCGGGCAACGGGGCCGGACCGTCCGCCGTGACGCACACGCCGCCCCATTCGATCGCGTAGTAGAGGTTGGTTCCATGGCCCCAGTGCAACCGGTCGGCGTCCGCCGAACCCAGCACGACGCGAACCGTCTTCCCGTGCATCCCGACCGCCTCCGGGCCGCCCAGGCGGAGGGCGTCGTCGAACGAGATGATGCCGCGGAGGTTGATTCCGGCCACCGATCCGAGGGCTCCGAGTTGGCCGTGCAACAGGGTCATGTCGTTCAGCCGGTCGGCCGTGCATCCGGGAACGAGCTCCGAGCACGGCGTCGGCTCGCCCGGGATCGCCGACGGCGAGGATCCGGGAGGTGGAACCGTCGGTGACTCGAACCCGCCGGGTTCGTTCCCGCCCACGATGAACCGGCCGGTCGTGGCGTCGATCACGGTCGACTCGCCCTGGTTGCATTCGGGGGCGATCGGCACCGACCCGCCGGCCGAGACGCTGGTGGGCCCGCCGCAGACGCCGTTCCACTCGATGGCGTAGAACAGCCGCGTCCCGTGCCCCCAGTGCAGCGCGTCGGCGTCGGCCGAGCCGAGCACCACGCGGACCTGCTTCGCCTGGAGCCCGAAGTGCTCGAGTTGGCCGTCCCGTCGCAGGGCCTGGTCCGAGGTGAGGGTCCCCGAAGTGTCGAACCCGTCGACCGGCCCGAACGCCCCGAGGTGTTCGCCGTTGCGCAGGACGAGGTCGGGAACCCGCTCGGCTGTGCATCCGGGGATGAGGTCCGAGCACGCCGTCGGCGGTGCGGTGGTCCCAGGCGGCGGCGACGCGGTCGTCGGCCCGGAGCCGACCGAGCGCACCACAAGGAACCCGGCCAGCGTCAGCAGGACCAGGGAGCCCACGACCACGAGCGCCGTTGCAACGGGGCGGCGGTTCGGCGGGAACGGCGGCGGTTGGCCTCCATCGGGAGCAGCGCGCGCTCGGCGCGTGATCTCGCCGGCCAGGTCGGGCGCGGGGAGGCCGCGCAGGTCGAGATCCATGTCGCTACGAGTGGTCATTCGGATGCCTCCAGGTGTTCGCGGAGCTTGCGCTTGGCGCGGAAGACGTGGACTCGGGCCGACGACGCGCTGCACCCCAGCACCTCGCCGATCGCCGCCGCGTCATAGCCGCCGACGTGACGGAGGAGGAACGCCGCCCGCTGGTGCGGGCTCAGCCGGGCGAGCCCGTCGAGCAGCTCCCACGGCGCCTCGGGCGCGTCCACCGCGGCGTCGTCGGACACGTCCAGCGAACGCCACCGCCCCCGTTCCTGCAGCTCACCGGCCGCGATGCGGAACGCCGCCCGCCACACCCAGTCCCGCGGCGACCGGACCGCGTCGCCGCGACGGATGCACTGCGCGAACGCCTCGGCCACGGCGTCGTCGGCCACCGAGCGGTCGCGCGTGAACGCGAAGATCGCGCGCCACAGCCGGTCGCCGTCCTCGCGGTACAGCGCTTCGACCGGGTGTTCGGCCTCGTCCACCCGCGACCCCTCCATCCCGAAGACACAGGAGCGGATCCGACCCGTTTCGTTGACCGGACCCGAGGCGGATTCTCGCCCGTCGGCG
>DATLUW010000371.1:0-3439 GCA_035577825.1 Actinomycetota bacterium
AGCGTGAGGGCTCGGTCGTCGCCATGGGCAAGGATCTGGACGAGCCGGCGGTCGAGTGCGGCGTGTTCGTCCTTCCGGCGGAGGTCTTCGATCACCAGGACGAGGCCGCGGCGGCAGGTGATAATTCCCTAGCAGGCGCTGTCTCCAGGCTCGCGGCGGTGCGCCCGTTCACCATCGTGCCCCTCCCGGAGGAGTGCTGGTGGCAGGACATCGACACCCCCTCCGACCTCTCCGTGGCCAGGCGCCGATTGAGGAGGTCGCTCGTCAAGGGCGGCGACGGCCCCGTATCGCGATATCTCAACCGACCCATCTCCACTCGCATCTCCGTTGCCGTGGCTTCCCTCCGGCCCGCCCCAGACCTCCTTTCGGCGCTCGCGGCGTTGGTCGGTGTGCTCTCTGGATGGCTCCTCTCCGTCGGCGCGGGAATCGCCGGAGGAGTGCTCGTCCTGGCGACCTCGGTCCTCGACGGGGTGGACGGGGAATCCGCGAGGCTCCAGATGCGCGCGTCGCCGCGAGGGGCGATGCTCGACGGCGTCCTCGACCGGATCGCCGACGCCGCCATCCTGGCGGGGCTCGGCATCTGGGCCCTCCAGTTCGCGTCGGCCGAGACGTGCCTCGTGCTCACCACCGCCGCCACGACCGGGGCAATTCTGTCGATGGCCACGAAGGATCGAGCCGCGGCGCTGACGCTTCCGCAGGCGCCGGAACGCGTCCTTGGATGGGTCCTCGGGGGCCGCGACGGCCGACTGCTCCTCGTGACCGTATTCGCACTGGCCCGGCTCCCCGTGGTGGCCCTCATTGCCGTGACCGCGACGTCGGCGGTGAGCCTCGCGGCCCGCGTCGCGTTCGTTCGTCGCGTTGTCCGTCGCTCTTTGTAGCAACGTTCAAACGAGGCGGGCCCGTCCCATCGTGGCCTCGACTTCGCCACGCGGAAGCGAGCCGGGCCCGGGACGACCTGAAGGCCGTGGCCTGACGGCCAGGCACTTCCCGCCACACACTGCAAGCATCGCCATAGGTGGCACACGCCTCGAACTCACCGACGCCGTCGAATTCGTGACCACCGCCATTCGCTAGACTCTCCGAACGGCGGGGGACCTGGCTGCCCGGCATTGTTTGCTAGTCCCGCTGGAGTGCTGGAGTAGCTCAGTCGGCAGAGCACCGCCATGGTAAGGCGGGGGTCGTGGGTTCGATTCCCACCTCCAGCTCGAAGAGGACGGGCAGATCAGAGGGCCTGTCCGTCCTCTGACTTCGTCATCAGGATGACTTCGGCGGTGCCCGCAAGCGGCAGAGAGGCGGCAAAACGCGAGGCCGCCGTCCGGGCTCGCCTGTCGAGTTCCTCCGCCAACCGCTCCCTCGTGGAGGCGGGCTCACCACGAGGAGATGGTCATGCTCGAGGCACTCGGAGCGTGAACCGGGAGCGTCCGACGAGGAGAGGCCCACTGGTGGTCCGACACAGCGAACTACGGAGCGCCCATCCTGGAGACGTTCGCCCACCTCGCTTGGCTCCGCATCTTCACCCGGAACCGCGTGCTTTCCCCGAGCTTCCAGCGACTGGAGTACGCCCTCGCCCCCCGCCTGCTGGAGATCGAGGTCCTGGGCGCAAGGGCCGTCCGGGAGATCCTGAAGGTGGCCGATCCAGGTAGGGGGTCCCCCGTTCAGGGGCTTGTCAGCCCTGCCCCCTCGTGCAAGCGTGAAGAGGGCCCGGGGGCGGAGCTTCCTGCGGGGAGAGGACGGTCCGCCCTCCGAGGGCGTTCCGGTGCACAGACGAGGAGGTCGCCCTGTGTCGATCTCCCGTAGAGGAAACGAGTCGCCAATGCGAAAGGCATCTCTAGCAGCTTTGCTCGGGTTCCTCACGCTGGGCCTGATCGTCGTGCCGGCGTCCGTCGCCGGGGCGGCCACGACACTGGTGGTCGACGACAATCTTGCGTGCCCGGGCGCTACGTTCTCGACGATCCAGGCCGCGGAGAATGTAGCCGCGCCCGGCGACACCATCCAGGTGTGTGCCGGGACGTACGCGGAGACGGTCCTCGTCAACGTCGCCGATCTCATGTTCGAAGGTCCACAGGCGGGCGTAGACGCCCGGACCCGCACCGCTGTTCCGGAGGCTGTCGTCGGCGCGCCCGGTGGCGGCTTCGTGGTGTCGGCCGACAGCGTGACGATCGACGGGTTCACGCTCACGGGAGTGACCAATACGAACCCGTTCGGCGGCACGGCCCTGCTGACGGGGCCCTCCACGTCGGGCCACGACATCGTGAACAACATCGTGACCGGCAACATCATCGGGAGCTACATCAACACCGACGGCGTCGCCCCCACCACGGTCCAGCACAACCTGTTCGACGACAACAACAACCCCGGCCCCGCTTCGGGCCACGGGATCTACACCGACCAGGGGCTCAAGAACGTCACGATCACGGAGAACAAGTTCACGGGCAACGATTCGGCGGGCGTCGGCATCTCACCGTTCGGTGGCGCCAACGCCGACATCACGGTCTCGAACAACGAGTTCACCGGGAACGGCAACGCGGTCTACGCCCTGGGGGCGAGCGGCGCGAACCTGACCACGAACGTCGACATCCTCGACAACACGATGGACTCCCAGGCCGCATCCCAGGTCGGCGTCTTCGGCGACGTGAGCGGAATACTGATCGACGGCAACACGATCACCAATGGTCTCGCCCGCGGCGTGCGAGTCATCGGATCGCAGGACTCGGACGTGACCGTGTCGAACAACTCCATCTCGGGCAACGCCCTCGAGGGCGTCGACAACGAGGACACGGGGCTCGTGGTGAACGCGGTCCACAATTGGTGGGGCGCCGCAGACGGTCCGCTCGGCAGCACGCCCGGGCCGCCGGCTAGTTGGGGAATCGGCTCGGGTGATGCCGTGAGCGCCGAGGTGGACTTCTTCCCCTGGTACACGGACGCAGCCATGACCACCCTTCGTACGTGCGACCTCACCGCGACGGCGGGAGTGTGGCTGCAGGTTCGTGGGACCAACGCTGGCCAGGTGGTCTGCGGCAGCCCCGGCGCCGATCTGATCCGGGCCTGGCGCGGCAGCGATCTGATCCTGGGCAACGGCGGGCATGACCACATCTACGGAGGGAGAGGAGACGACGCGCTGATCGGGGGCGCCGGGAACGACATCCTGGCGGGGAACCACGACTTCGACTCCATTCAAGGGCGGGGAGGCACCGACAGCTGCAAGGTGGGCATGGAGGGAGGCCAGACCTCCTCCTGCCAGACCCTCCAAGCGCCGTAACGTGCCCGACCCGAGAGGCTCGTGGGACTGGAGGTACGTCAGAGTCCGGTCTCCTCGAGTTTGTCCCGGACATAGCGACCACCGTAACCAGGGATTCATGCCCCGGAAGCATGTGAAGCGGGGGCGGGCGGGGGTCTCATGGCCACTGGGCAGCAGGGAGAGGCGGTCGCCCGCAGACCA
>DATLUW010000372.1:0-3507 GCA_035577825.1 Actinomycetota bacterium
GGTTGGAGCTCGGGCTGGTCAGCAACTTCGAGGAGTGGCTCGAGCAGCTGCTCGAACACCTCGACGTGACCCGCTTCTTCGACGTCCGCGTGATCAGCGGGGTCGAGGGGATGGAGAAGCCCGATCCGGCGATCTTCCGGCTGGCCCTCGAACGCATGGGCGTCGCCGCCGCCGACGCGGCGTACGTGGGGGACAACGTCCTGTACGACGTCGAACCGGCCGAGGCGCTCGGGATGACCGGCGTGCTGCTCGACCGCCGGGGTCGCCACGAGGACTTCGGCGGCGTCCGCATCGCCTCGCTCGACGCCCTGCCCGGGGTGCTCGGCCTGTGACGCCCGACCCGCCGGAGGGGCTCGAACCCGCGCCTGAGCGGCGGTTCACGCCCGAGGAGGCGGAGGCAGCGCTGCCCGACCTCCGCGCGTCGCTCGATCGCATGCGCGAGGCCCGCCAGACCCTTCTCCGCACGGCCGAACGCGTCCAGGAGGTCGTGGCCGGGAACGGCGGCGGCCCGCCCAGCTCCGACTACCAGGAGGCCGCCGAGACGCTCCAGCAGGAGGTCGAACGCATCTCGGAGCAGGGCATCATCCTGCGCGACGTCGAGTCCGGCCTGGTGGACTTCCCCGCCGAACGCGACGGCCGCGAGGTGTACCTCTGCTGGCGCCTCGGCGAGGACCACGTTGGCTTCTGGCATCCCCCAGAGACCGGCATCGCCGGCCGCAAGCCCCTGTAGCCGTCTCCCGGAAGCCCAGCTCTCAGCCGATTCTTCGCTGCCGTTGCCGCTGCCGTCACCAGTGGTTGACCGGGGGCTGGGGGACCCCGCCCTACGCTCGTCCCGAGGCCGGCGGGCGGCCGGCGGACGAAAGGAGACGGCGATGATGACGAGGCGGATGGCGATTGCGATGTCGGGAGTGGTGGCGGGTTCGCTGATGGCCGGAATGGTCGGCGCGCAGCTCGCGTCGGCCAGGTTCGCGAGCCCGGCGCCGCCGGCGAAGGTGGTGCGACAGGTCTCCGTGTCGCCTCCGGCGCCCGCCGCGCCGCAACCGGTCGCGTTCGATTCGGAACGGGAGTGAGCGGCCGTGGACGGCACCAGGGAGGCGCAGGGCACGGGCTCGAGGCCGCGGGCGTCGAAGCGCAGGCTCCGGGTGGTCGCGGGGCTCGCGGCCGGCGCGGCGTTCGCGCTCCCGTGGGCGGTGATCCGGGCGGTCCCGCTGCCGCCGAAGCCGAACGCCGTGATCCTGCCGGCGGGCGCGGTGGTCGTCGTTGGCAGCGGCCACGCGGCGTCGCCTCCGGGATCCACCGCACCGAACCACGCGGCCGGGAAGCCGGTGAGCGTGACCAGGGGATCGGGCGCGCCACCCCCGTGACGCCAGAGGCCTGACGCCGACGCGGCTCCCGGCGGATGCGGGTGCACCGCCCCGCCGGGAGCCTCGACGGGTTCTCCACTCCCTGCGATACCCTTCCGGCTCCATGGCGACGGCGATCACGGTCACCGACCTCCACAAGTCCTACGGGGAGTTCGAGGCCGTTCGCGGCATCTCCTTCGAGGTCGAACAGGGTGAGGTGTTCGCTCTGCTCGGGCCGAACGGCGCCGGCAAGACCACGACCTGCGAGATCCTCGAGGGGTTCCGCGACGCCACGTCGGGAACCGTCGAGGTCCTCGGCCACGATCCGGCCAGGCGGGAGCGCGATTTCCGCGAGCGCGTCGGCATCGTCCTGCAGGCCACGGGGATCGACCCGTACCTCACCGTGGCCGAGTCGATCGAGATGTACCGCGGCTACTACCCCAACCCGCGACCGGTCGACGAGGTGATCGAGGTCGTCGGCCTCCAGCAGAAGCGCGACGAACGCGTGATCAAGCTCTCGGGCGGCCAGCAGCGCCGCCTGGATGTCGCGATCGCGCTGGCCGGCGACCCCGAGCTGCTGTTCCTGGACGAACCCACGACCGGGTTCGACCCGGGCGCCCGCCGGAACGCCTGGGAGATGATCGAGTCGCTGCGGGGGCTCGGGAAGACCGTGCTGCTGACGACGCACTACATGGACGAGGCCCAGCAGCTCGCCCAGCGCGTCGCGATCATCGCGCGCGGCGAGATCGTCGCCGAGGGGACGCCGGCCACGATCGGCGGGCGGGACACGGCGAAGACGCTGATCCGGTTCCGGGTCCCGGCCGGCCTCGACCCGCGCGACTCGGGAGTGGCCGAGCTCACCGTGAAGGACGGGGTCGCGGAGCTGCTGACGCAGTCGCCGACGGCGCCCCTGCACGCGCTCACCGGGTGGGCGGCCGACCGCGGCGCCGAGCTCGAAGGGCTCTCCGTCAGCCCGCGGAGCCTGGAGGACGTCTACCTCGAGCTGACCGGCACCGCCGAGGGCATGGGGGAGGAGCAGCAGGAGGCCGTGCCGGCCGGCGGGCGTGGGAGCCGGCGGGGGAGGCGGGGATGAGCACGGTCGGCCTCACCCTGCGGCAGGTCAAGTACACGAACACCGCCTTCTGGCGGAACCCGGCGTCGGCGTTCTTCACGTTCGCGTTCCCGCTCATGTTCCTGATCATCTTCACCGCGATCTTCGGCGGCACGACGACCACGGTGGTGAACGGGCACGCGCTCGAGCTGAAGGCGTCGAACTACTACATCCCCGCCATCGCCACGTTCTCGATCATCACGGCGACGTACACCAATCTGTCGATCAGCCTCACGTTCCTTCGGGATGCGGGCATCCTGAAGCGGGTCCGGGGCACCCCGCTCGAGCCGTCGGCCTACCTGTCCGCGCGGATCATCCACGCCGTCCTGATGTCGCTGCTGCTGGTGGCGATCGTCGTCGTGTTCGGCATCGTCGCCTACAGCGCGGACCTGCCGGTGAAGACGCTGCCCGCGTTCATCGTCACCGTGATCATCGGGGCGGCGTCGTTCGCCGCGCTCGGCCTCGCGGTGACCTCGATCGTCCCGAACGCCGACGCCGCGCCCGCCGTCGTCAACGCGACCGTGCTCCCGCTGCTGTTCCTGTCGGGGGTGTTCATCCCGCTGTCGAGCAGCACCGCCTGGTACGTGCAGATCGCCAAGCTGTTCCCCGTGTACCACTTCTCCCAGTCGATGATGGCCGCGTACTTCGGGCCGCAGATCGACCCCACGACGAACGGGTTCCACGGCTGGGACCTGCTGATCGTGGCCGCGTGGGGGCTCGCGGGGGCGATCGTCGCGACGCGCTCGTTCCGTTGGGAGGCGAAGCGCTGAGCGACGGCCGCGCCCGGTCCCCGAGCGGCCGCAGGTAGCGTTCGGGCGCGTGATACGCTCGCGCCGCCGCCCCCGGCCTGCAGGCCGCGGGCGTGTCGTGCACATGGGGCGGAGGGAGATCGCGATGCGCAGGTTCCTCGTCATCCTTGCGGCGTTCGGCGTGCTGGCCGCGGCGTGCGGCAGCTCGGGGGGCGGCGGCCAGACCACGACGGCCGCGACCTCGGGCGCGAGCGGCACCACGGCGACCTCCGGCACCACGGGCACCAGCGGAACCTCCGGCACC
>DATLUW010000373.1:0-5132 GCA_035577825.1 Actinomycetota bacterium
CGTGGCCAGCTCGGGCAGCCAGAAGCAGCGGCGATACTGCTGAACGGCGACGAACTCGTCCTCGTCGAACCTTACGTTCCGCCACAGCCAGTAGTGGGCGCGGGTCTCGCAAAAGGAACGGCGGTCGTCGATGTTGTCGGCCACCTTAATCTGGCCGACCACGAAGGGCCTGATCCAGCCGGTCAGCGGATAGTTGAGTGGCAGATGAGAGATGGCAAACGACCGGCGCAGCTCGGTCACTTCTCCGCCTCGGCGGTCATCGTCTCCAATTGCAAGAATCCCTCCGGCATCCGACCGACGTTCTCGAGCTCGCGGAACTCCGGGTCGTCCGACTCGCCGATGCGGGGCCACACCTGGTTCTTAAACCCCAGATTGTCCAACTGGGCCGCCAGGACGTGGCGCGTGTAGATGTACTGATGACCCCAGGCTCGGACGAAATTATTGACCACCGTCTCTGGCAGGATCGGCTCCGTCGGATTGAAATTGGAACACGCCCAGGCGACGTATCGCCGGGTCAACTCAAGCCGGCCATCCGGTATCGCACCTATCATCAGCGAGACCAGCCACTCGAGGTCCGGCGTCGAGATCCGGATGCGCCCGCCGGGCTTCAGCACCCGATGGCACTCAGCCAGCATCCGCCCGCCGGCCTCGTACGGGACATGCTCGATCATGTGCTCGGTGAAGATCCGGTCGAACGTCTCGTCGGGGTACGGGAACCGCTGGGTCGCGTCCATCTGCCCGACACCCACCACCTGAGCGTGGAGGTCAACGTTGTACCACCCCACAAGAGGGTTGGGTCCCGCACCGATGTTCAGCTTGAGCATCGTTCCACCACGTCCCGAGCCATCTCGGCGTAGACCTCACGGGCGTTCGGCTGGGTCGCCTCCCAGCGCTTTAGCCCGTCTACGACGTCGTACAGGCCGCGGAGCAGCGCCGCTGCGTCGAGGTAATCGTCGCTTCCCCAACCGGCGCGACTCTCGTACGCGAGGAGCGCGGCGGCAGCCCACTCCCGCAGGGACCCCGCGGGCGGGACCCCGACCCCGGACCGCTCCGGGCGCGACGTGTAGCGGTTGATCTTCTCGACGTACGTCGCGACGTCCGGGGTAGACAAGTGCGTCAGGCAAGCCCTGGACGCGTGCTCTAATATATTCTGCGTACCGATTACCCGCGTGCCGGCGTGGACCGTCTGGCCGTACTCCACGGCACCACGGCGAAACAGGCAGGGCCGCCACTCGGGCCAGGAAAGCGACCGCTGATCTTCGCGGCCCAATAGGTAATGGTGAATCGGCACGAACAACACGCCCGTCGATCCGTCGGCGACGAAGGCCCGAAAGACGGCCTCGCACGCAGGGCTCAGGATCTCGTCGGCGTCGAGGCAGACGACCCACTCGTGCTCGGTCATGTCCAGCGCGAACGCCCGCGTCTCCTCGACGGTGGGAGACCATTCGATCTCAAAATACTCGTCCACGTTCGATGCGATGTCGTACGTGTTCGGCTTCTTCTTAGACTTATCCACCAGCACCAGCTCGTCGACCCACCGCGCCGCCGCGAGCGTCGCCCGCAGGATCGCGGGGTCGTCGTCGGCCGTGATCACGAACGCGCTAATCATACCAGCGCCATCAACTCGGCCCACTCGATCTTGCCGCGGACGTAGTCGTTCGCCCGATCAATGCGCTCGGCTAGCCGCTCCGGGGTGAGCACAAGCGGCCAGTTCCACGCCCCGTGGTAGCCGAAGACCGGACGCGGCGGCTCGCGCTCGAACGAGAACGCCTCGGCCTGCGCGCGGCTCCCCCAGACGAAGCCGTCGCGCTGGAGCTCGGGCCGATACCGGCGGCACAGGGTCACGTCCTCGTTCTCCCCGGCTAAGGCCGGGTAGCCCCCGGGGTTCGCCGCGACCCAACGGGCCATGTCGGCGGACCGGAGCGAGAAGCCGCCGTTGCCGACCGTCAGCCCGTCGCCGTGCCACGGCCACGGAGCCCCGAGGTAGTCCGCGTCGAGCCACGCGGGGTCCCAGCGTGCGCCGTTGAGGACCCAGCCGTCCCACTGGATGACGAGGAAGTGTGACGTCTTGACGAAACGCGGTACCTCGTACCAGAGAACGCGGGCCACGTCGTCGAGCGAGCGGCAGTCATGCCAGAAATGGACGGCTGCGTAGTCTATCTTCGCCGGTTGATCCGAGAATACCATGATCTCAGCTGGTTCGACCTCGCGCAGCGTATCCTCGATCGCCATCTGCGTCAGCCCGTGGACGACGCAGTCAACCGCGACGACGGTTACGTCAGGTAATTTGATCACGTCGCCTTCTTAGCACGGGCGACGGCGATGATGTCGGGAGCCATCGCAAGTAATTCCTTCATCCTCCCCCTATGACGTCGGGAAAGATCTGCCTCACGTCGCCTTCGCTGGAAGTCCGTCAGCACGGGTTCCGGCGCTGCAAGGACCTCGTCAAATGACAAATCAGGGCGTGCTCGGCCAAACTTCCAAATATCAATTGCCTCTTTATCCATCCCCATCACGCCCTCCTTCGTTTCACGCGGCCACCCAGTCCCGCGCCGCGTAGACCGGCCCGCGCCAGTCGTGGGGATCGGTCTGCCGCGCCGAGGTCATCGTCTGATACCACGGGCGCCCGCCGGGGAGATTCCACCACCGCCAGCAGCGCGTGAACTGACAGAGCATGAACGTCGGCTTCCCCATCGCCGCAGCAAGGTGGAGGATCGCCGTGTCCACGCTCACCACCACGTCCAGCTGGGCAACGACCGCCGCCGTCGCCGCGAAGTCGTCGCACGCCGGCATCGGGTCCGTCACGAGGGCGGTCGCGCCGAGGGCATCGACGTCGCGGGCGTCCTCCCCCTTCTGGAGGGAGACGAGCCGGACGCCTGGGACGGAGCCCAGCTCCTCGAGGATCAGCGAAAACGGCACCATGCGGCGCATGCCCGTATCGACGTTCCACCGCCCCGAGGCCCAGCACACCCCCACGCGGAACCCGGCGGGGAGGCCGGGGACGATGACCTTGGGCACGTTGGTGAGGTACGGGCGGCCGTCGATGTCACCACGGGTCAGCCTGAGCCAGCGGAAGCCCGAGAACATCGGCGTCTGGAGATCCCAGTCATCGCGGTCGATGACCGTCAGGTCGACGATCTTCACGCCCGGCCAACGCTGGACCTGGAACAGCCGGGTCAGCTCGCACGGGAGGCACAACCCGACCTGGGCGGCGCCGGCCGCGACGAGGTCCCGCGCGAAGCGCGCCATCATGATCGCGTCGCCCAGACCCTGCTCGGAGTGGAACAAGATGCGCTTGCCCGCCAGCGGCTCGCCCTTCCACTCGGGTATGTGGAGGTCCCACGGGTACAGGTGCGCGAGCGTGGCCCACCGTACCTCGTACGCCTCCAGCGCGGCGGCGAGGTCGTCCCCGGCGGCCATCAGCATGTGGGCGCGGTCGTTCAACAGGTCCAGCCCGTACGGGTTCAGCTCCAGCGCGGCGGCGGAGTGGGCGAGCGCCGTCTCGGAGTCGCCCAGCCGGTGAGCCAGTAACGCGGACTGATGCCAGTGTAAGGGGTTGTCCGGAGCCAGCTCCAGCGCCCTCTCGGTCGCCGCGCGGGCCTCGGAGAACCGGTCCAGGAGCATGTACGCCGACGCCAAGCGGTCCCACTGGACGCCATCGTGCGGAACCGCGGCGACCACGCGCCGGGCGATCGCGAGGGCCGCCGAGAACTTGCGCTGGCCCGCGAATATGTCCCGCAGATTTGCCAGCGCGTTCAGGTGGTCCGGATCGGCGAGGAGCGCCCGGTGGAACAGGCGCTCGGCCTCGTCATCCTGGCCCTGAGACCGAAGGTGGGCCGCTCGTAGGCAGAGGTCGTCGGGGGTCACGTTGGCGTTCCGAGGACGTTCAAGCCAACCACCTGGAGCGTGTATCCCAAGGGCGTCAGGAGATCGGCGAGCGCCGGCATCCCGACCTTGATCCACTCGACGAGGAGGACCGGACGGAGACGCGTAATGGTATCCCGCGCGCCGGCGAGGGCCTCAAGCTCCATCCCCTCAACGTCGAGCTTCAGCAGGTCCAGCCGGGGCAGCGCCAGGTCGTCCACGGCGACGAGCTGGACGACGTCCATCTCTTCCTCCTCGTACGACACCGCCTGACCGATGAACTCGGTCGCGGGGCCGTGACGCAACTCAAGGCTCCCGAAACTCCCGGGACGCGCATAGTTCGGCCGCGGCACGAGCACCCTGCCCGACTTCGCGCCGAGCGCGGCCCAGCAAGCGCGGGCGTTGAACAGGTTCGCCAGCGCGACGTTGCCGGCCAGCGCGTAGAAGATCCGCTCCTGGGGCTCGAACGCGACGACCTCGCCCCACCCGGTCATCTCGAGCGCCCACTCGATCGTGAACACGCCAACGTTAGCACCCCCGTCGAGAGCGACGACCCCGTCGCCGTGGGTGTCGCGCCGGTCGCCGAGCACGCCCAGCGTCAGCGCGACCTCCTCCATGTCGAACGAGGCCCGAGTCATGATCTGGTGGCCCACGCCGAACTGCTCGCCGGACGCGTCCTGGGCTCGGTCGAGCTGATTGACGATCAGCGCGCCGTGGTCGGAGTTTGCGAGGACGAAGGGCAGCGGGCGGGGCATCCTACGGCACCAGAATCCGCAGCGGCAAGATGAACCCGCCCCGCCCATCGGCGTCGGTATCGCCGCTCTCAACGACGAGCTTGCCCTCGATCCGGACCCACTGGACGAGGCCGCCCAGCGTCAGCTCGTTGGTGAACGGGTTGTCGGCCTCCAGGGCAGCGGAGACCGAGTCAAGCAGCGGGTTCAGGATCGTCGCCCCGGCAGTCGCGGTCGTCGGGTCGCCGTTCTGGGGCCGCGATGGGTTCTGGAACACGCCGACGAGCATCGCGTCCCACCACTCGCGGCGGAGACCGACGCCGGTCCGGTCGACCTCGCCGTGGAGCTCCCATAGGATGAGACACGGCAGGAGGCGCGGGGCGATCTCACTGTAGTCGAGCATCCGACGCGAGTACGTCTCGAACCCGGCGGCGGTCTGAAGGAGCGCGAACAGCGTCGAGAAGACGGTCTCGCGGGACGGGCGAGGGAGGGCGCTCACGAGCTATACCTCAGCCACGCGGGAACCAGACCGTGGCG
>DATLUW010000374.1:0-2213 GCA_035577825.1 Actinomycetota bacterium
GGCTGGTACACGTGCATCCCGGTGGGGTCGACCACGGTGACGTGCGCGTCCCGGCGGAGCTGCTTCGACAGGAGGTTCGCGGTCAGCGTGCCGCCGACCCCGCCTCCCAGCACGACGATCCGGGCCGGCATGGCCGCCTCACCGCGCCTTCCGCACGACGAACCGGCGGAACCCCGGCTCGACGGCGACCTCGATCAGGTCGTGGCCGGCCTTCGCGACCCACGCGGGGATGTCGGTCGCCGAGCCCTCGTCGCTCGACAGCACCTCGATGACGTCGCCGACGGCGCCGGAACGGATCTCCCCGATCAGCGACATCAGGGGGCCCGGACAGGCCATGCCGCGCGCGTCGACCGACTTCGTGATGACGGTGCCGCTCATAGCGAACGCCTCCTTGCCTCGATGCGATGCCTCACACGAACACGACCGGGCCGGTGGCCTCGGCCATGAAGGCGGCAACTCCCTCGACGTCGTCGACCAGGTCGTCGAGGTCCTCGGCCGTGATGTCGAACACGTCCATGGACAGCGAGCACGCGTGGATGCCGACCTCGCCCACACCCTTCGCCAGCTCGAACATGTCCGCCCAGTGCGTCGTCTGGCCGCGCTCCGCGGCCCGGGCGATCAGCGCCTGGCCCTCGGGACCGGCCTCGGGCGCGGCGCCGTGGTCCTTGCGGACGTGGCCGGCCCGGAACGCGTCGAGCGCCCAGTACTGCAGCAGGACGTTGACCTTGCGATCCATGGCCGCGGCGCCCACGGCGAGCACGGCCGCCGCGGTGAGCTTGTCGTCGGTGCCGGAGAACAGGACCAGGGAGAGCGTGTCGTCCATCGGTTCCTCCTCGCGTCGATCGAGCCGAGCGTGGCACCAGCGGATGGCCCGGCCCGAGGCCGGGAGTCCCGGGACGATGGGGCCGTTCGACGGGATACCCAGGGGGGTAGGGCATCGCACCATGGACCATGACCTGCGGAAACAGGGGGTGGAGCGATGAAGTTCCAGAGTGAGGCGGTTCCAGAGGCCCTGGAGCGCCTCCGCAAGATCGAGGGGCAGCTCGGCGGGATCATCCGCATGATCGAGAACGGGCGCGACTGCCAGGAGGTCGTGCAACAGCTCGCCGCCGTGGGGCGGGCGGTCGATCGCGTGGGGCTCCGGCTGCTCACCGGGCAGCTCCGGCAGTGCGTCGCGGACGCGGAGACGGCGAGGAGCGACGGGTACGACGAGACGAAGTTCGAGCGGCTGTTCCTGATGCTGACCTGAGGCGCTCGGTCGACGCGCATCGCGTCGACCGGGTGGGTGCGCTACCCCGAGAGCACGTGCTCCGCGGCGACGGCCGCCGGCAACTCCACCCGGACCTCGAGGCCACCCGCCGGAGGGGCCGTCGCCGAGACCGACCCCCCGTGCGCCTTCGCCACCGCTCGCACGATCGCGAGGCCGAGCCCCACGCCCTTGTCGGATCGAACGCGGTCGCGTTCGCCCCGGCGGAACGGCTCGAACAGGTCCTCGACGTCGGCCACCGGCGTGCCGTCGCCGCCGTTGCGGACCTCGAGGAGCACCGTCCCGCCGTCGGCGGCCGCCCCGGTCGTGATCTCGACCCATCCCCCGGTCCGGTCGTACTGCACCGCGTTCTCGACGAGGTTCTCGACGAGGCGCTCGAGCAGCACCTCGTCGCCGTGCACCACCGCTGGGGCCAGCGAGCGGCCGAGCCGGATCGAACGTTCGGAGGCGGCCGGCTCCATGCGGCCGAGGACGCGGGCCGCGACCGGCCGCAGGTCCACCGCCTGCCCGCCGATCGTGGCGCCCTCGGTCCGGGCCAGGGTGAGCAGGCTGTCGATCAGTCGGTCGCTCCGATCGGTCGCCCGGCGCACGACGTCGGCCATCGCCTCGAACTCCTCCCGGGTCGGCTCGGGGTTGGCGAGCGTCACGTCGACCTCGGCACGGATGATCGCGAGCGGCGTCCGGAGCTCGTGCGACGCATTCGCCACGAACCGCCGCTGGCCGTCGAACGCCGTGTCGAGCCGCCCGAGCATCTCGTCGAACGTGTCGGCGAGCTCCTTCAGCTCGTCCTTGGGTCCCCGCAGGTCGATGCGCTCGTGGAGGTTCTCGCCGGAGAGACGGCGCGCGGTCCGGGTGATGGTCTGGAGCGGCCGGAGCGCCCGACCGGCGACGAGCCAGCCGAGCCCGAAGCACAGGATCGCCAGGGCGGCGAACGCCAGCACCGACT
>DATLUW010000375.1:0-2407 GCA_035577825.1 Actinomycetota bacterium
CCATCATCCGGGCGAGCGGAGGAAGGTCCTCCTTCGAAGACGGATCCCGGGTGCTCACGATGAGTACCTGGCCGATCGGGATCTGCTGCATCCGCCGCCGGAACTCGCCGGCAAAGCCGTCGGCGCACCCCAGATCACCCGCATCGAAGCTGTGCGGACGATCGGGCTCGGCGATCGACCGGAATCCCGAGCACAGCAGGTCGATGCCGGCGATCCGTCCATCCGAGCTGACGTCGAGCATCAGGTGTTGCTCGATCACGCGCCACCCGTCTGCATCGTGCAGCCGGAAGCGGTACGTGATCGCCGGACGTTCCTCCACCTCTCCCGAGCTGGAGGCCTCGACTTCGAACTGGTCGGCATCGCCGAACCACCCGGCGAACCGCCCCATCGTCGCGTCGGCATCCGACTCGGACATGACTCCGGGGGGGACGAGCATCCTGAATCGAACGTCCTCCGCCAGCAGCGTCCTCCCCTCGGCGAATCTCCGCGACGTGAGTGCTCGGAGGAATGCCGCTCCGATCTCGCGCGCTTCCATCACCCTTGCGAGACCGGGTAGATCTCGTCCGCGACCAGGCCATGCGCTTCGCGGTGAACTGCGTGCGCGGCGTCGGCGCTCGGCGCCTCGATCAGGCAGAAGACCTTGCCGCCCTCCTCGTCGACCCAGTAGCTGAGGTAGCGCACGCCAAAACGCCCCTGAACCTGGAGGTCGGCAGCGTGGGCTCCTGCGACGTCGGCCGCCGTAGCACCCTCCGGCAGGCTGTTGTGCACATCCATGTACAGAGCCATCCGTTCTCACCTCCTTCCGGCCCACACCGTAGGAACTCGCCCGTTCCGCAACCGTTCCGGAGGAAGACGTGGTCGGGGCCGCGGCTCCTCCGTACCATCTCGGTGCTATGCCCACGGTGGAGATCCAGCTCCTCGGCCGGTTCTCGGTGACCGTCGACGGCGTTCCGATCTCAGGCGACGCATGGCGTAGCCGGCGAGCTGCCGACGTGGTGAAGCTGCTCGCGCTCGCGTCCGCGCACCGGATGCACCGGACCGAGGTCATGGAAGCGCTGTGGCCCGAGAGCGATCCGGAGCTTTCGGGCGCCAACCTCCGCAAGGCTCTGCATTTCGCCAGGCTGGCGATCGGGGACGAGCATGGGATCGTGAACGAGCGTGGCGTGCTCGTCCTGTGGCCCGATGCCCGAGTGCACACCGACGTCGAGCGCTTCGAGGCCGCCGCGGAACGGGCTATCGACGGTGGCGGCGCGGCTGCCTCCGGTGCGGCGGACCTGTACCAAGGCGACCTGCTGCCCGACGATCGATACGAGTCCTGGTCGTTCGAGCCGCGGGGCCGACTGCGCCGGCGCTACCTGGACGTGCTGCGGGCCGGAGCCCTCTGGGGTCGGCTGGCCGAGGAAGATCCCACCGACGAGCAGGCGGCTCGCGAGCTCATGCGCGGGTATCTCGAGGCCGGGGAGCGCCGGGAGGCGATCCGGCGCTTCGAGCGACTGCGTGAGGCGCTCCGAGACCACCTCGGTGTCGGGCCGGACCCCCTCACGGTCGCCCTCTACGAGGACGTGCTCGCCGCAGAGGGCGCGCCGCAGCCCACGGAAGCCGAGCGCATACACGCGCTGCTCGCGTGGGCCCTTGTTCATATGAATCGGGGCGACATGGTGGAAGCGGAGCGTGCCGCGGAAGAGGCGCGGGCGATCGCCCTCGAGGCCGGCCTGGGGCGCGAGCTCGGTGAAGCGGCGTTGATCCTCGCCGAGGTCGCGATGTCGCAGGGGAGGTGGCGCGAGCGGTTCGCGGATGAGCTTGCGGAGTCGATGCGCATGCGCGCAAAGATGGAACCCATCGTGTACGACGCCCATCTTTGCTTCGCGGAGTACTACCTGAGCGGCCCGGACGGCTACGACACCGCCGCCCAGTTCGCGCACCAGATGATGGAGATCGCCGAGGATGCGGGCTCCCCGACCGGGGCGGCGCTGGCACTGCTCATGCTCGGCGAGGCCGAACTGCTGGGCGGCCATCTCAGCGAGGCCGAGAAGCATCTGAAGGAGGCGGCCGGGGCGAACGACCGCGAAGGGTGCCTCTCCGGCTCGGCGCTGGCGAGGCAGCGGCTTGCGGAAGCGGCAGTCAGTCGCGGTCGCAGGTACGAGGCCAACCGATTGCTCGCCCGGGCCCGTTCGCTCGCGCTCCGCTCCGACCTGGTCTCCCATCTATCGGTGCGGGTGTTCGGCACGATGATCCAGGCGGCCGCAGATCCGAAGAAGGCCATGTCCACCGTCCGCATCGCCGAGCGGGAACTAAGCCAGATGCACTCGTGCGAGCCATGCTCGATGGGGTACCTGACGAGCGCCGCTGCTGCCAGCGCGCGCGCCGGCGAGTTGGATCGAGCTCGGTCGTTCCTCGCCGAGGCGGA
>DATLUW010000376.1:0-3249 GCA_035577825.1 Actinomycetota bacterium
AACTCGCTGCCGGTGTCGGTGTAGCCCAGCAGCACCCACGCCGCCGACACGACACCCCAGTCCGTGGTGAGGTCGGACGGTTCGGTGGTGCCCATCGGGGCGATGTAGAGCAGCCCCGGCCCGAGCGCGAGCGCGCCCGGAGTCCCTCGCGTCGTCATGATGGCTCACTTTCCGCGGCGGCCTCGCCAGAGGTGGTCTCCGGTGCCACGCTCGCGTCGCTGTTGGTGTGGTCGTCCGCCTGGCCCTCGTCGTCGGCCGCGAGGGGAGCCGCATCCGCGAACACCCCGGGCACCTTGACGAACTCGGTCCAGCCGTTGGGCGCGACGAGATCGGCCGGCACTTGATCGCCGGCACGGAAAGCGGCAACGCGCATGGTGCCCGCGTTGCCTCCGATGTAGAGATCCTCCGTCGCCTCGTACCAGGCGGGAGGAGTTGGCTCCGGAGGTGGGTCCGTCGCCTTAGTGCGCGAGGTGGCCATAGCTCGTGACCGCCCCTAGTTCTGCGGGAAGCGGTAGACGCCGACCTTGGCCGCCGTCACCACCGAATAGGACACGTGCACCTGGCCGTCCGATGGGTCCGCGAACACGCTCGGCGGGAACGGCCCGAACATGCGATCCGCTGTCGCGCCGATCGCCGTGAACGCGAGCTGCGCGAGGAACGTGCCGTTCGGGCCGGCGTTCGAGTTCGCGTTGAGGACCGTCGCCGTGAGGCCCGTGCCGTTCGTCTGGACGCGCAGGAACACGTCAGCGCCGGGCGCGAACGTGTCACCGCCGCCCGAGGGTGACACCATCGACGCCGACAGCATGTCCGCCCCGGCGACGCGGTTCGAGGTGGCTGTGAGTGCGAGAGCCGCCATGGCCCCGCTCCTTCCTAACTCGGTGCGAGGAGGAAATCCGCCTCGACTTGGTAGCAGTAGTTCTCGCCGCCGTCTGCCGGCTCTTGGACATACGTGGGGCCGGTGTAGTTGTCCGAGACGAGGACACTGACCCCGGTGGCTCCGCACGGGACGGGCGCGCCCGTGAGGCTCTTGATCGCGTCGAGGAGCGCGGACGCGCCTAGCTCGGCCGCCTCCTCGACGAGGGCGTACACCTCGAACAGGATTCGGGTGCTCGTGATGGTCGACTGCTCGGCCACGATCGTTGAGGGGATGCCGTTCGGGAAGCGGGTCGCACGGGCGTAGGTGCCGCTGGCCGGCGATCGCTGGTTCCGCTGGTAGAACCCGCCCGACACCGGCATCCCGTCGCCCACGAGGTCGGCTCGCGCGTTCGCCCAGGCGAGCATCGCCACCGTGCCCGAGATCGTCATACCTGCCTCCACGAGTTGCCCTCGTCGAGGTAGCCATGCCAGTACTCGCCGTCCGGGGTGCCTCGCCCGCACGCGATCGACTCCCTGATCTCCAGCGAGCCATCGGCGCACTCGCGGAACACCCACGGCGGCTCGTACACCCCATGGAGTCCCGACCCCGGCGTGGCGTGGTCGTACTGATCCGCGCCCTCGTGGAGAGGCAGCAGGAACCAGACGACCCGGCCCTCCTGCCCGCCCGTGAGGGTGATCGGGTGAGGTCCGCTGTAGTCGCCCGCCTCGGTGAGTTCCTCGCGGGTGGGCACACGGCGCGCCATGGTGAGCGTCGTCATAGCTGAATCCGCATCCCGTTGAGATCCTCGGCCGTGCGCTGGATAAAGGGATTGGCACGCGTGCCGGGGTGGTGGACAACCCGCCCGAACACCTGGCCGGTCTCCCGGTTGCGCAGCGGCCACGGTCCTTTGCTGCGGATGATGTGGGGTCGCGTCCCGTCGTTGACGAACCCCGCGTAGGACACCGTGGGGCCGACGTGGATGTCCCCGTTCGGCTGCCGCACCGCGCGGATCGAGGAACGGAGCTGGCCGCTGCGGTGCTCCGACCCAACGGGAGACACCGGGGCGCGGCGCTTCATGGTTTGCACCGCGACAGCGGCTAGCCGGTCCATGCCGGCGCGCACACTGGGGGAGTTCGCGAGCGCCCGCACTGCTGCGCTGTCGAACACCACGGTTACGGAAGCCATGGCGGCCAGAGTCCAATCATGTCGGTGCCGCTGCCAGGAGACATGTCGCCCCATGGCGGCGGCCGGTTGAACACCCACTGCGGGTCGGCGTCGACCACCCCGTCACCCATCTGCACGAGGATGCGCTTGAGGGTGGCCAGCTCGTCGTTGGCCCGCGTGTTGAGCTGGTCGTAGAGGTGGACGTCGGCGTCCCGGTTCGGGTACGCAATCTCGATGTCCGCCGCCGCGCGCCACTCCGCAGCGGAACGCGCGGCGACCTCCACCTGCTCGTCGGCCGGCTGGGGGAGCGTCCCCCCGATGTCCGCGAGGATGACGCCCACCACCGTGTCGATGACCGCCTGGGCCTGCTCGCTCGTGGGCGTGGTGTTCGCGGTGAACGTGCCGAGCAGCTGTGTGCTCCCCGGCGTCTTGGTGTCCCTCGTGCGGGTAGGGATGTGGCGGGCGACGTCGCTAAGCGTCGGAGCCCACGGTTCGCCCGCCATAGCTCATCCCTTCGGGGTCGACGAGGCCGCACGAGACGAGCGCCCACCCTTGGCCGGGGCCGTGGTGTCGCTGCCTCCTGTGGTCCCTTCGGGGGATGCCGACTCGCCGTCAGCGGACTCGCCAGAGTCGGTGGCGCTCGTTGTGCCACCCTCATCCGTCGAGCCCGTAGCGTCGGCCTGCGGCCCGTCGTCGGATTCGGTCTTGGCCGGCTCCTCGACGACGGCGGGCGCGTCGTCTTCCTCCTCCACGATGAGGTTGTTATCGAGGTGGTGGCGGATCCACTCGTCGGTGGCCTCCGGGGGAACGGAGGCATTCGCGTAGAGGCCGACGATGCGGAGCCCATCGCGGGTGTTCGCGGGGCAGGTGACATAGGGCGCGACGACTCGATAACGCTTAGGCGTCGCTGCCGCTGCGGATCGACGAGCCATCAGCCGGAAGCCCTCACCTTGCAAGCCGCGCCCGGCTCCTGGATGATCGGCACCGTCTTGCGGCGGCCCTGGAGATCCCAGCCGTCCACGTCGTCGAGCCGGATCGACTTGACCTGAACCGCGAGCTGATCCATCGCGTACCCCGGCGCGTTGTCCATCTCGTCGGCCATGCCGCCGAGCTGCGTCGAGTCGAGGACGTACGGCTGACCCGCTGTCGCGAAACCGCCGATGTTGGGCGACACGACGATCGTGAGACCGGCGATCTTCTCGATCGTGCCGGTGTAGATCGGGTTGTCG
>DATLUW010000377.1:0-3103 GCA_035577825.1 Actinomycetota bacterium
AAGACCGCGTCGTTCCGCATCCAGTCGGACGACCCCAACAGCCCGCTCGATCTCCCGGCGGCCGGCACCGGCGTGACCGGCGTCATCCGCCTCACCGGCGACCTGAACTTCGGCACCGTGGCCCGGGGCACGAGCGCCGCCCGCGCCGTCGACATCGAGAACATCGGCGAGGGGTTCCTGCACGTGTCCGCGTGGTCGATGACCGGGGACAGCAGGTTCATCGTGGACGAGGCCACGCCGGGGTCGCCGATCGAGATCGCGCCCGGGTCCAAGATCACGATCCACGTGCGGTTCTCGCCCCTCGCGGCCGACGGGCCGGGGACGCACACGGCGACCCTGCACGTCACCAATGACACGCCGGGCAACACGGACGCGACCAAGGACGCGACCGGAGACGTCGGGGTGCCGCAGACGGCCGTGTCGTCCGCGTCGCTGGACTTCGGCGGGGTGCCGGTCGACAACCGGACGACGCCGCACGTCCGTGACCTGATCGTCACCGTGTTCAACCAGGCGTCGTGCAACTTCTGCGACGTGACCGTGTCGGGGATGGCGATCACCGGTCCGCAGGCGTCGGACTTCACGCTCGTCGCGCCGCCGACCTTCCCGTACACGATCGGGGCGGGCAACCACCTCGACGTCACGGTCCGGTTCAACCCGCAGGATGCGGGGCCGCGATCGGCCACGCTCACGATCTCGTCGAACGACCCGGCGAGTCCGTCGATCGTGGTCGCTCTGTCCGGGAGCGGCCTGATCCCCGGCATCGCCACGCCGCACGACACCACGGTCGCCGGGACGTTGTACTTCCCGCCGACCGTGTACTCGCCGGTGTGCGTGTCTCCGTGCGGGACCACGCTGACGGAGCCGTACCAGAACAACGGGGCCGCAGAGCTGATCGTGGACTCGATCGCGTTCACCGGCTCCCCGGCGTTCTCCGGACCGCCGGCCACCACGCCGCCGTCCCGGTTCGCGCCGAACTCGGGCGGCTCGGAGCCGATCCTGTTCAACCCGACGGCGGCCGCCCGCAAGCTGACCGGCGTGATGACCATCACCGACTCCATGGGGCCGTCGCCGACGGCGGCACCGGTGACGCGCCAGGTCGCGCTGTGCGGCGAGGGCGTGGGTCGTGGGTTCCGCGTGCTGGCCGTGAACGCCGCCGGAACGCCGTACGCGCAGCTCAAGAGCCTGAAGCTCATCAGCCACGGCTTCCGGAACAACGTGAACACGAACCTCAAGAACCTGAACCTCACGACGCTCAACCCGCCGACCGTGTGCCGGCAGGTCCAGTTCCAGTACGAGAACCAGAACCTGCCGGACACGACGAGGGCGGGGAGCCAGGGCGCGTACTACGACCTGACGATCACCGTGGGGAACAAGGCGAAGACGATCTCCTTCACGCTCGGGATCAACGAGTTCAAGGAGATCGTCATGACGATCCCGTAGGGAGCCGGGAGATCCCGACCAGGGGCCGAGCCGCTTGGCTCGGCCCCTGTCGCACCCACCCCGGCGGCAGCGTCAGGTGCGACTCGTGTGGAAGCGGATCGGGTTGAGCGCCTTGGTCGCCTTGAGCGGACGGTTCTCGACCTTCGGGAGCTCGCCGGCCGTGAGCGGGTTCGTCGGCGGGGCAGCGTGCAGTGGCCGCGCCCGGCGATCGAGCTGCGCCGATCCCGATGGGATCGCCGAGCCGGCCGGGTAGAGCACCGCATTCAGGACGAGCCGCTCCTCCTGCGTCGTCCATGCCCGGAACCACGCGTCGAAGCCGAGCATGATCGCGTGCCCGGCGCCGAACGGCTGGTCGATCACGGCCGGCCGCCCGGGGAGATTCGCGTTGGCGTTGACCTCGTATCCGTAGCAGTTGCCGAAGCCGGGGGGGCCGCCGCAGTCGCCGGCCGGCGCGTAGGTCGCGACTGCGGCCGCCGCCGGGATCGACCCGCCATTGCCACCCAGGGTCGCCGGGTCGAAGTTCGGATCGCCGCTCACCTCGCGGTAGATCCAGCCGCCCGCGTCGAAGCCCCAGGCGACCGGGTCGGCCGTGTTCCAGGTGGCGTCGAACGTCGAGCCCGGAGTCGTCAGGCCGCTCACCGCGTTCGTGTTCACGAGCGTCACACCCGCGTTGCGCAGGCTGGCCGCGCCGCCGGCGAGCGCGCCGACGTACGTGCCTCCCCCGTTCACGAACGCTTGGAGCGCGGCCGCGCCCGGACCGGCCCCTATCGTCGAGGTCGGGTTCACGAAGGCGGTGTAGTGCTGGCTCACGAGGACGCCGCTGGCGAGATCGGTCGAGGTGATCTGCCCGATCTGCGAGGTCGGGATGCCCTCTCTCTCCGTCAAGTCGAACATCACCTCGCAGTACGCCGTCGAGGTGCACTGGCCGTCGCCCGTCCCGTGGAACGCCGGGTTGGTCGGGGCGGTCGAGGCGCCGGTGTACACGCCGACCTTCGGGAGCGAGAGGGCATAGTGCGCGACCGGGTAGGCCGCCAGCCCGTAGACGGGCGTCTGCCACCTCGCTCCGTCGGCGGCGACCGTGGCGAGGCTCACCGACGCCCCGTCGACGAGCGCCGCACCGGTTGCGAAGTGCACGCCGTCGCCGTCGAACGCCGCCGCGCCACGGGAGACGCTCGCGCCCTGCCCCAGCAGCTGGTTCACCATCGCGAGCCCGGCCATCGAGTCGGTGTTGAACGCGTACACCGGCTGCGCGGTGTCCGGCGACGTCCCCTGCGCCGGATCGCCGATCGGCGTCATCGGCGTCCCCGGGGGCGGCGGTTGCGTCAGGAATCCATCGCCCGCGAACCCGCGGAGCAGCGAGTAGGACCACGTCACCTTGTCGTAGAAGTAGTGGAACGGCAGGAACGGGTTCTCGCCGAGCACGGCCTGGATCCAGTGCTTCGTCCCCTGTTCCATCGGGATGTAGAGCGTCCCCACGGGGAGCGTGGTCGTCTCCGTCAGCGCCGGCGAGGCGCCGCCCTGCACCGCGTGGATGTCGAAGTTCCCGAACCGGTGGGCACCGGCGATCGTGAGCGGCGCGGTCAGGCCGTAGACATCGACGCCCGCCCGCTGGAGATCGCGGATCGTGGTGGCGACGTCGCCGGAGTGGGCGTCCGGCAGGAAG
>DATLUW010000378.1:0-15109 GCA_035577825.1 Actinomycetota bacterium
TCCCGACGAGGTCCAGCCCGAGGGAGTCCGCGGCCTGCACCATCCGGATGATCTCCGCCTGGTCCCGCCACTGCGGCGCGACGCTGATCCCGAACTCCAGGCCCACGGCGCCATTCTGCCGTGGCCGCCCGTCGTCGACTCGCCCCGCACGGCCTGGATCCGCCGACTGCCCACGATGAGCGCGGGCCGGCTCGATCGATCACCCCATCGGCGCGATGCAGCCGGCGACCCGCGGAGGTTCCATCGCGGTCACGATGGCGACGAAGGCATCGCCTGGAGCGGGCGGGGCATCGACAGGGCCGGCGCGCGGCGGGCTCGTGCTCGGGACGCTCATCGTCGTCGCTGCGGTCGCCAACCTCAACCTCGCCGTCGCGAACGTCGCTCTGCCCGACATCGGGGTGGCGTTCGATGCGTCACAGACCGAGCTGAACCTCATCGCGGTTGCGTACTCGCTCGGGCTGGCGTGCTCGGTGCTGTACCTCGGGGCCCTGGGCGACCGATACGGCCGGAAGATGATGCTGATCCTCGGCATCCTGCTCTCGATCCCGGCCTGCCTGGTCGCGGCCTACGCGCCGAACGCCGAGGTCCTGATCGCCGCCCGGTTCGTCGGCGGGCTCTCGGCCGGCATGGCGTACCCGACCACGCTGGCCCTGATCGCCGCGCTGTGGTCGGGCCCCGCCCGCACCAAGTCGATCGCGCTGTGGTCGGCGACCGGCGGCGCGATCGCCGCGCTCGGCCCGCTCGCGTCGGGCATCATGCTCGAGCACTTCTGGTGGGGATCGGTGTTCCTGCTGACGCTCCCGCTCGCGGCCCTCGCGCTGGTGCTGGCGGTCAAGCTCGTCCCCGCCCACGTGAACGAGGCCACCGAGCCCGTCGACAACCTCGGCGGGATCCTCACGGTGGTGCTGGTGGGTTCGCTGATCCTTGCGATCAACTTCGCCCCCGTCCCGAACGCCACCACGGGCGTGATCGTCCTGGCGGTGGTCACCGTCGCCGCGACCATCGCGTTCCTGTTCCGCGAACGCCGCGCGAGCAACCCGCTCTACGACCTCGACGTCGCCAGTCGGCGGGTGTTCTGGGTGGCGGCGTGCGCGGGGATCATCGTGTTCGGGTCGCTGATGGGCGCGATGTTCATCGGGCAGCAGTTCCTGCAGAACGTGCTGGGCTACTCGACCGTCGAGGCCGGGTCCGCGATCCTGCCGGCGGCCGTCCTGATGGTGCTCTGCGCGCCCCGTTCGGCCAAGCTCGTGGAAGAGAAGGGGGCGCGGTTCACCCTGCTCACGGGGTACGTGTTCGTGCTGCTGGGGTTCGTGTCCATGCTCGTGCTGTGGAAGGAGGGCATCCCCTACTGGAAGGTGGGGCTCGCGTACGCGTTCGTCGGCGCCGGCGTCGGCTTCGCGGGAACCCCGGCCTCGCACTCGCTGACCGGCTCGGTGCCCGTGACCCGGGCGGGGATGGCGTCGGGAACGGCCGACCTCCAGCGCGACCTCGGCGGCGCGATCATGCAGTCGATCTTCGGGGCGCTCCTCACCGCCGGCTACGCCGCCGCGGCCGCCGCGGCCGTGGCCGCCACGCCGGACAACGTGACGGCGAGCGTGCAGTCCGAGCTCACGAAGTCGTTCTCGAGCGCCGAGGAGGTCGCCAAGCAGTACCCGCAGTACTCCCAGCAGATCATCGCGGGCGCCAAGGCCGCCTTCCTCAAGGGCGACCAGTGGGCGTACCTCGCGGGGATCATCGCGGTGCTGACCGGCGGCGTGCTCGTCTTCTTCCTGTTCCCGCGGAAGGATGGCGAGCAAAAGCTCCTCGCCGAGTACCACGCGGAGGACACGGCGGCCGCCGAACCCGCGGCCGCGGCCTGAGCCGCCGAGCCGCGACCCTGGTTCAGACGCCCTCGACGGCCTCCAGCCGCCCGGAACGAACGGCGTCGACGAACGCCTCGTGGTCCCGGAGATTCTGGTCCGCGTACCGATCCGAGAAGTCGACGATCGCCCGGTCGAACGCGTCGCTCGACCCGAGGTACGAGGCGATCGCCACCGGGTCGCCCGACCGGGCATGTGCGCGCGCGAGCGTCCACCCGCAGAAGCGGCCGTAGCCGGCCATGACCTTCGGCTCCATCAGCTCGACGAGCGCGGAACCCTTCATGTCGCGGAGCTGCCGCCAGTAGTAGTGGCGGTTGGGATCCACGCCCTTGGTCCATCCCAGGAAGATGTCGCTCGACGCCTGCATCAGCCGCTGCCCCGCGACCACGCGCTGGCCGTGGTGGCGGTACCGGCTCTTCGGGAGGTGATCCTCGAGCACCGAGGTCGTGGCCTCCTTGATCTGCAGGAACAGGGGGTCGGCGTCGTCGCGGCCCTGGAGCAGCACGATGAACGCCCGCGTGCCGACGCTCCCGACACCGACGACCTTGCGGGCCACGTCCTGGAACCGGTACCGCTCCAGCAGGTGCTTGCGGTCGTCCTGGAGCGTCGAGCGGTAGGCCCGGAACTCGTCACGAAGAATGGTCTCGAGCTGGTCCGGGTCGATCCCGTACACGGTGGCGAGCTCTCGACCCGACACGAGCGTCGGCGGTTCGCTCACGATCCGGTACTCGCCCTCGACGACCTTCGCGAGCTTGGACAGCGCCTGCATGCTGTCGCGGGTCCGGGCCTTCGCGATGTTCGCCTCGGCGCGGGCGGCCGCCTTGGCGTCGCCCTTCCCCGACATGGAAGCCTTGACCGAGGCGAGGATCTCGTCGGCGGAGAGCCGCGTGTACCACAGGTCCAGCGTGCGCATCCCCGCGAACTGGGCCATCGCGTCGCGATAGGCGGTCACGCAGGCGGCGGTCGTGCTCTGCTGCTCGGACGTGGAGAAGCCGTTGTTGCGGGCCGCGATCGTGAAGCTCGCCGCCAACCGCTTGAGGTCCCACTCGAACGGCCCCGGGAGCGTCTCGTCGAAGTCGTTGAGGTCGAACACCAGCGTGCGCTCCGGCGACCCGTACACCCCGAAGTTCGACAGGTGGGCGTCGCCGCACAGCTGGACGTCGAGCCCCGCAGTGGGCGTCCCCGCGAGGTCCGCGGACATGACCTTCGCGGCGCCACGGTAGAACGTGAACGGCGACACCATCATGCGGCCGTGGCGGACCGGCACGAGGTCCTGGTCCCGCACCTCATTCTGCGCCTCCAGCAGCGCGATCGGGTCCGGCCGGTCGGGGGCGGGCGTCCATCCCGCGTGGCTCGAGCGCGGGCATACGGCCCGGGCGTCCTTCCCCTTGACCTTCCGGTCCACGAGGCTCAGGTGCACGATCTGCTGCTTGGTCGCCACGATGCCAACTCCTCTCGGCCCGGCCGGCGCGCGCGGCGGCGCCGGTCGCGAACCCCGCGAGGCTGCCCGCGCTCCCGCTCCGCCGCATCGCCCGACCGGGATGAAGCGCCCCCGGCGTCGGCCGGCCGAGGAATCACGCGTCACGGCCCTCCGACCGCAACATCACCCCATCCGACCGATGCGCCGCGTGGCCGCCGGCGAGAGAGTCGTTCGAGCCCCCGCGCCGCCGGGGGCGAACGACTTCCAGGGGCGTCCGTGCGCCCGGAGCGCGCGGCGTCCGTAGGGAATTCCGGACCGAGAGGTCTCGAGGTGGCCATGGCAGCGAGCCGGCACGAAACGGAGGAGGCCCCTCCCCGAGTTCGACACCTGACGTGGGAGGAACGCGCCGCCCGTGGGAAGGCCGCACGGAAGACGGTGCCGCGGGAGTCCCACGTCGAGCTCGACCCCAACAACCGGCCGGACCCGATCGCCCTGCTCGAGGAGCAGGCCGTGACCCGGGTGCCGGAGCTCGTCCCGATCCGGTACGGCCGGATGAGCTCGACGCCGTTCGCGTTCTTCCGGGGGGCGGCGCTGATCATGTCCGCGGACCTGGCCGGCACGCCGACCACGGGGATCAAGGCGCAGCTCTGCGGCGACGCGCACATCGGGAACTTCGGGATGTTCGCCTCGCCCGAACGCCACCTCGTGTTCGACATCAACGACTTCGACGAGACGAACCCCGGCCCGTGGGAGTGGGACGTCAAGCGCCTCGCGGCGAGCGTCGAGATCGCCGCGCGAGGCGTGGAGTTCACCGAGGCGGAATGCCGGGCCGCGGTCCTCGCCGCCGTCCGGGGCTACCGGGAGGCCATGCGCGGCTTCGCCCGGCAGACGAACCTCGAGGTCTGGTACGCGCACCTCGACGTCGAGGAGGTCATCCAGTCGGCCGAGCAGGAGGCGGCCGCCGACCCCGCCCGCGTCAAGCTCCTGGAGCGGACCATCGCGAAGTTCCGCACGCGCGACAACCTGCACGTCTTCGCGAAGCTCACCGACGAGACCGGGGGCGAACCGAGGATCGTGAGCCAGCCGCCGCTGATCGTCCCCATCGCGGAGCTCATCGGTCCCGGCCAGGCGAAGGAGCTCCAGCAGCGGATTGCCGCGGTCATCCGCCGGTACCGGCGTTCGCTCCAATCCGACCGGCAGCACCTCGTGGAGCAGTACCGGTTCGTCGACCTCGCCCGCAAGGTGGTGGGCGTCGGCAGCGTCGGAACCCGGGCATGGATCGTGCTGATGCTCGGCAACGATCCGAACGACCCGCTCTTCCTGCAGATCAAGGAGGCCGAGGCGTCGGTGCTCGAGCGATTCGTCGGCCGGAGCGCAGTCGCGAACCACGGCCAGCGGGTGGTCGGGGGACAGCGGCTGATGCAGGCGACGAGCGACATCTTCCTCGGATGGGACCGGACGGAGGGCATCGACGGCGACACCCGCGACTTCTACTTCCGTCAGCTGAAGGACTGGAAGGGGTCCATCGGGGCGGAGATGCTGCTGCCGGCCGGCTTCTCCGTGTACGCGGGGTTGTGCGGGTGGACGCTCGCCCGGGCCCACGCCCGGTCGGGCGACCGGGTCGCCATCGCGACGTACCTGGGCAAGTCCGACGCCTTCGACAAGACGATCGCGAAGTTCGCCGCGGTCTACGCCGACCGCAACGAACGCGACCACCAGGCCCTGCTGGACGCCATCGAGGCGGGCCGGGTGAAGGCCGAGACGGGCGTCTGACGGATGGCGCCCCGGTCGGGATCGTCCCAACGGCATGATGCCCGGGCGCCCCGGCTGACACCCAATCGATCCCCGGCATCGACGGCACGCCCCGACGACCGCGTGCGGAGGGAGGCGTACGTGGCGAAGGCCGGGCCGTCCGGGCACCTCGTTCCCGGCTCCACAGCCGAGATCGACGGCATCGCCACTCGATGAACCTCGTCGTCGCGATCCTCATCATCATCGTGTCGGCCGGCGGAGCGATCGCGGCGATGCTCTGGGTGCGCCGCACCGCGCCTGACGGGAGCTACTTCCACGACGGCGACCGCGCCGCCGGAGTGTTCGGAGTCCTCGCGACCGGATTCGCCGTGCTCCTGGGGTTCGTGGTGTTCCTCGCGTTCACGAGCTACGACACGGCCAGATCGGGAGCCGAGACGGAAGCGGGCATCGTGGCGGACCAGATCGAGACCGCCCAGCTCTTCCCACAACCCGCCTCCGGAGAGCTGACCGCCGAGCTGATCTGCTACGCGCGATCCGTCGTCGGCGTGCAGTGGGACCGCATGGAGGCCGGAACCATCGGCGACGACCTCAACCCGTGGGCCGTCAAGATGTTCGAGACGCTCAAGACGGTCGATCCCCGAACCCCGGTCGAGCAGGCCGCGTACAGCAAGTGGCTCGACGAGCGTTCGGCGCGGGAGGCAGCGCGCGTCGACCGCATCCACGGCGCCGTCGGGGTCATCCCGCTGCCGCTCTGGCTCGTCCTGTTCTTCACGTCCATCGTGATCTTCGTCTACATGCTGTTCTTCGCCGACAGCGGCGAACGGGCCGTCGTCCAGGCGATGCTCATGGGAACCGTGATCACCGTGGTCGTCTTCATGCTGCTCCTCCTGCAGTTCCTCGACCACCCCTACCGGAGCGGCATCGGTGGCCTCCGCCCGGTCGCGATGGAGCGAACCCTGCTCGTCATCGACCAGGAGCTCGGCGAGGCACACGTGCAACAGATGCGGCTCCCGTGCGACGCCAGGGGGAACGCCGTCACGCGGTGAACCCGGACGACGGTTCGCCAATGGACTTGGCTTGGTACCGGGTATACCCTTCGGTCGTCGCTACGGGGGTACGACCGGTCAACCGGCTCGAAGGGCGATCCCTATCGTCAGACAGTCCGAGACATCGGCGCACGATGCGGACGATACCGACCGCTCGGATCGCGACGACGAAGCCCGGACCACATCGCATGCCCGGCGTTTGGCCGGCATCAGGGTGTTCTCCTCCGGGGCCGGCGGGCCCATGGCGAGACATCCGAGCGACGTCGTCCTGCTGTTCCTGGCGATCCTCGGCGTCGTCCTCCTGACGTTTCCCGCCCCCGGTCCCACCGCGATCGACCAGTCGGTCGCGAACGTCGTCAAGGAGCTTCCGGGGCTGCTCGGCTGGTTCTGGGAGCTCTCGTACGACATCCTGATCGGGTGGGCGGCGGTGCTGCTGCTCATCGCCGCCTTCTCGAAGGGGCGCAGGGCCCTCCTCGTGCAGGAGGTCTGCGCCGGCGGGCTCGCGTTCGGCCTCGGGGTGCTGGCCGCGAACGCGGCCGGGACACCCTGGTCGGAGAGCTTCCAGTCCCTCACCTCGTCGAACCCGCCGCCGATCTACCTTGCCGTCCGCCTGGCCATCGCCACGGCGGTCGTGGTGGCCGCGTCGCCGCACATGAGCCGGCCCATCCGCTATGTCGGGCGGTGGGTGCTGTGGTTCGGCGCGCTCGCCGGGATCGCCCTCGGTGTCACCTATCCGATCGGCGTGGTGGCCGGGTTCCTGGTCGGCGTGGGGACCGCCGCGCTCGTCCACCTCGTGTCGGGTTCGCCCACGGGCACCCTGACGCTCGACCAGGTGGCAACTGCGCTCGACGACATCGGGGTCGCGGCGACCGACCTCCGCGACGCGGCGATGCAGCCGCGCGGGGTGGCGCTCGTGCTGGCGGCGACCCCCGCCGGGGAACCGCTCCTCGTGAAGATCTACGGACGCGACGCGTGGGACGGACGGCTCCTCGCCTCGATGTGGACGTCCCTGTGGCACCGGGGGGAGACGTTCCGATTCGGCGCGAGCCGCCGGGAGATGGTCGAGCACGAGGCGTTCCTCACGTTGCTGGCGGAGCGCGAGGGAGTCCCCGTTCTGGACGTGATCGCCGCGGGCGCGTCCGTGGAGAGCGACGCCTTGCTCGTGGTCGACGCGAACGCCCGCCCCATGGCCTCGGTGCCGCCGGAGGAGGTGGACGACGACTTCCTGGCCGAGGTGTGGAAGGCCCTGGAGCGCCTCCATTCTGCGGGCCTCGCGCACGGCCATCTGGACGGCGACCGGATCATGGTGCGCCCCGACGGCACGCCGGCGCTGGCGGATTTCTCGCGAGCCACGGCGGCGGCCCCGGACTCGTTGCAGCGCACCGATCACGCCCAGCTCCTCGTGACCATCGCCCTCGTCGTGGGCGCGGAGCGCGCGGTGGCCGGCGCCGAGATCGCGCTCGGATCGGACGGCCTGTCGCTGGTGCTTCCGTACCTCCAGCCGGCCGTGTTCGACCGCGCGACCCGCCGCCTGATGCACGAGCGGGGCGTGGATCTCGACGAGTTGCGGAAGCTGGCGGCCCAGTCCACGGGCGTCGATCCTCCGGAGCTCGAGAAGATCCGCCGGGTCACGGCGGGTTCGATCGCCGTGGTCGTCGTAATCGGGATCGCCGCCTACATGGTGATCTCGGCGCTCGCGCAGGTGGGGCTCCAGACGCTGATCGACGAGTTCCAGGGCGCGGACTGGACCTGGTTGGTGGCGGCGCTCCTGCTGTCGCCGGTGATCCAAGCCGCACAGGCCTTCTCGACCATCGGGGCATCGATCCGCCCGGTCCGCTACCTGCCCTCGCTGGCCCTGCAGTATTCGATCCAGTTCATCGCGCTCGCGGTCCCGAGCTCCGCCGCCAGGGTGGCGCTGGAGGTGCGGTTCTTCCAGCGCCTGGGGGTGGAGCCGGGTGGTGCAGCAGCGGTCGGCGTCATCGACAGCGTGTGCGGGTTCGCCGTCCAGGTGCTCCTGATCCTGATCATCACGCTGTCGGGGCTCGCGAGCCTCGACCTCAGCTCGTCCGACACGTCGTCGAGCTCGAGCTCGACGAGCTCGTCGTCGCACGGCGGCCTGCTGACGCTGCTGGTGGTGCTCCTGGTGCTCGCGGCGATCGCCGCCCTGGCGATCCCGAAGTACCGCGCCGTGGTCCGGGCGGCGATCCCCAAGACGCGCGAGGCGATCCGCAACCAGCGGGTCTCCGTGGGCTCCGCGCTCCAGGTCCTTCGCATGCCCCCCAAGCTCGCGTTGATCTTCTTCGGGAACCTCACGGCACAGGTGCTGCAGGCGATCGTCCTCGGCATGTGCCTCAAGGCGTTCGGCCACGAGGCATCATTGGGTGGCCTGATCCTGGTGAACACGTTCGTCAGCCTGTTCGCGGGGTTCATGCCCGTGCCGGGGGGCATGGGCGTCTCCGAAGCGGCGTATACGGCCGGGCTCGTCGCCCTGGGGGTCCCCGACTCGGCGGCGATGGCCACGGCGATCGCGTTCCGGCTCGTCACGTTCTACCTCCCCCCGATCTGGGGCGGGTTCGCCATGCGCTGGCTCCGCCGGAACTCCTACGTGTAGCCCGGGCCAGGGGCCGGCTGCACCCGGGCCGGCCCGGATCCCGTGCATCCGTGGGATATCGTTCGCCGGTGAGTTGCATCCGCTCTCCCGGAGGACGTCCGTGTTCTTCCGGCTGAACACCTGGGAGCTGGGGCTCATCCTGTTCGTCACGGTGTTCGGCGCGACGGCGCTCGGCATGTTCATCGGGCGGCGGCTCCACCACCGCTCGGAGGCGCTCAGGGAGCCGTTCGCGGTGCTCCAGGCGGCCCTGCTCGGCGTCGTCGGGCTGATCCTGGCGTTCGGGCTCGCGCTGGCGGTCGGTCGCTATGAGAGCCGCCGCGCGGCGGTGGTCGACGACGCGAACGCAATCGGGACGACGTACCTGCGGGCCCAGACGCTGGCGGAGCCGATGCGCTCCCGGTCGATCGACCTGCTGAGGCGCTACACGGACGCCAGCATCGCCCTGTCGGAGGCGGTCCCGGGGAGCGGTGACGCGGTCGCGGCGATCGCCCTCGAGTCGTGGATCCAGCGGGGCCTGTGGCGCCTCAACGGACAGGCGCTCGCCGGCTCCCCCACCGACAGCGCGCCCCGGCTGTACGAGGACTCGCTCAACAGCATGATCGACATGCAGACCGTCCGGGTGGCAGCACTCTCCAACCGGGTCCCGGGCGCCGTCCTGTTCCTCGAGGTGGCCGGCGCCTCGTTCGCCCTCGGACTGCTCGCCGCGTACCTGGCCATCCTGGGCCGCGGGTTCGTGGTGGTGCTGATCGGCGCCGCCCTCGTCACGATGCTGCTGCTCGTCACGTTCGACCTCGACCGGCCGACCCGCGGACTGATCCGGGTCCCGGACACGGCGCTCGTCAGCCTTCGCGCATCGATGCAGCTGCCGCCCGCCGCGTCCGGCCCGTAGGGAGCGGGCCCCGTCGGCGATCAGCCGGTCACTGCCGGCCCATCGCCACCCGCATGCGCTCCTCCGGCGTGATCAGGTGGTCGAGATCCTCGGCGTTCTCGTCGATGTCGAGCTGGACCCACCTGACCCGTCCGGTGAACTTGCTGTCCTTCGGGCCGTAGTCGTCGCTCACCGGCGTCCCGCCGTCGCCCCCCACGTCCGTGGTCTCGTCTCCCGAGAAGATCATGGGCTCCGTCCCCGCGATCCGGCCATCCCCCACCGCGGATCCGTCGACGTACAGGGTGGCCGTGCCGCCCTTCGCGAGCCCGCCCCCGTCGTAGGCGAACTCCATCCGGATCTGGTGCTCGCCGGCAGGGACGGGCTCCTGGCCCTGGACCTTGAACCGCTGGAGTCCGAACAGGTTGTAGCAGTAGACGGGCTTGCCCTCGAGCAGGTACAGGCTCCACCCGCCGAACGCGCCGCCCTGCGCGACGATCACGCCGTTCGCACCGCCCTCCGGCACGACGATCTCCGCCGACACGGAGTGCGACTTGTTCTTGAGCACGATCACGGAGTTCTCGGTGAGGCGTCCCATCCCGCCGAAGAGCAGCTGCGACTTTCCCCGGATCAGCTGGGGCCGCCCGGCCAGGTCGGCGTTGAACCGTTCGATCCGCCGGTCGTCGAGCGGCAGCACGTTGTACTTCACGGCCTCGATGAGGAACAGCCGCTGGAGCTCGCGCAGCTTCTCGGGCTGCTCCGCCGACAGGTCGTGGGCCTGGGTCCAGTCGTCGGGGCCGTAGAGCTCCCACACGTCGTCGTCGAACGCCGGCAGCGCGGCGCGCACCTCCCACGGCGTGCTGTGGCGGGTGACCGCTGTCCACCCCTTGTGGTAGATGCCCCGGTTCACGAACATCTCGAAGTACTGCGTCTCACGGGCCTCGGCCGCATCGTCGTCGTCGAACGAGTACGCCATCGAGGCCCCGTGCAGCGGCATCTGCTGGACGCCGTTCACGAACGTCGGCTCCGGCAGGCCCGCCGCCTGCAGCACCGTCGGCGCCACGTCGATCACGTGGTGGAACTGGTTGCGGAGCTCGCCCTTGGCCTTGATGCCGCCCGGCCAGTGCACGATCGTGCCGTTGCGCGTGCCCCCCCAGTGGGAGGCGACCTGCTTGGTCCACTGGTAGGGCGTGTCCATGGCGTGCGCCCACCCGACGGCGTAGTGGTTGTAGGCGGCCGGGGTCCCGAAGTCGTCGATCCGCGCGGCCAGGAACTCGGGGGTCTCGAGCGCCCCGGCCCCGTTGAAGGTGAGCATCTCGTTGAACGTCCCGTTGATGGTGCCCTCGGCCGAGGCGCCGTTGTCGCCGATGATGTAGTACACGAGCGTGTCGTCGAGGACCTCGAGGTCCTCGAGCGTCTGGATCAGCCGCCCGACGTGGTGGTCGACGTGCTCGAGGAAGCCGGCGAACACCTCCATCTGACGGGCCAGCACCGGCTTCAGCTCGTCGGGCATGTCGTCCCACGCCGGGATCTCGTCGTGGCGGGCGGTGAGCTCCGCCTCGGGCGGGATCACGCCGAGCTCCTTCTGCCGGGCGAAGATCTCCTCGCGGAGCTTGTCCCATCCCTCGTCGAACCGGCCCTTGTACTTGTCCGCCCACTCCTTCGGGACGTGGTGCGGCGCGTGCGTGGCGCCGGGCGCGAAGTAGACGAAGAAGGGCTTGTCGGCCATGAGCGCCTTCTGCTGGCGGACCCACTCGATCGCCCGGTCGGTGATGTCCTCGGTGAAGTGGTAGCCCTCCTCGGGGGTGCGGTCGGGCTCCACCGGAACCGTCCCGTGGTACAGCGCCGGCGCGTACTGGTTCGACTCGCCGCCGATGAACCCGTAGAAGTACTCGAACCCGCTGCCCGTCGGCCAGGAGTCGAACGGTCCCATCGGGCTGGTCTGCCACACCGGGACCTCGTGGCACTTGCCGAACTGCGCGGTGGAGTAGCCGTTCAGCTGGAGCATCTCCGCGAGCGGCGCCGCCGTGTTGGGGCGCATCGAGCTGTAGCCCGGCGCGGACGTCGCGACCTCAGGGATGCCGCCCATGCCGGCCGCGTGGTGGTTGCGGCCGGTGAGCAGGGCCTGCCGGGTCGGGGCGCACAGGGCGGTCGTGTGGAAGCGGTTGTACTTCAGCCCGGTCGAGGCCAGGCGCTCGGCGACCGGCGTGTTGCACGGACCCCCGAACGCGCTCGACGACCCGAAGCCCGTGTCGTCGATCAGCACGATGAGCACGTTGGGGGCACCCGCCGGAGGACGGAGCGGCTCGATGGGCGGGAACGACGTGTCCGGGTCCTTCGCGTCGTACGTCGTCAGCCCCACGTGGGGTCGATGGGGGATCGGCAGGTTCGTTCGCCCGAGATCGCCGGTCATCGCATGCTCCCTCCCAGTTCGCGGCGAGCCGGTCGGCTCCGCCGATGCATCGATCCAGTGCCCGCGCAGATGGACCGTCCCACGCCCTCGCTACAGGCCCGTCTGCGCGACGAGCCGTCCCGAATCGACCGCCTTCCGCAGCGCCTCGTAGTCGCGTTCGTTCTGATCCGCGTAGGCGGCGGAGAAGTCGGCCAGGGCCCGGTCGAACGCGTCGCTCTTCCCGAGGTACGACCCGATCGCGATCCGGTCGCCCGAGCGGGCGTGGGCCCGGGCCAGCGTCGCTCCGCAAATCCGCGCGTAGGCCGTCATCCCTCCCACGGGCATCGTGTCCACGTTCGCGGAGCCCTTCCAGTCCCGGAGCTGGCGGACGTAGAAGTCGCGGACCACCCCGTCGAGCCCGGTCAGGCGATCCCATCCGAGGAAGATGTCGCTCGCCGCCTGCATGAGCCGCTGTCCGGCCACGACCCGCTGGCCGTGGTTCTGGTAGTCGCCCTTCCCCAGGAAGCGCTCCAGGACGGATTCGCCTGCCTCCTTCGCCTGGAGGAACAGTGGGTCTCCACCGTCACGACCGAGCATCAGCAGGATCCAGGCGCGGGTCCCGACGCTGCCGACGCCGACCACCTTTCGGGCCGCGTGGACGTAGCGGAACTCCTCGAGGATGTGCCGGCGGTCGGTCTCCAGGGTCCGGCGGTACTCCCGGATCAGCTCGCGCATGGACGCCTCGGTCTGCTCGCGATCGGTTCCGGGCGGCAGGAGGTCCTCGAGGGGAACGATCAACGGAGGGTCGCCCGTGATCCGCGGCTCGCCGTCGACCTCGTGGGTCAGCTTCGAGAACGCCTGCATGCTGTCGCGGGTCCGGGCCTTGGCGACGTTCGCCTCCGCGGCCTTGGCGAGCTTGGTGCTCACCTGCGACCGCATGCGATCGATGAGCGCGCCGATCTCGATGTTGGCGTACCAGATCTCGAGGTTGCGCATGCCCGCTGCCTGCTGCATCCGCTCGCGGTACTCCCGGACCCCCGCCATGACGATCGCGCGGCGGTCGGCCGGGGAGAACCGGCGGTCGCGGCCCGCGATCTCGAAGCTCGCCGACAGCCGCTTCACGTCCCATTCCCACGGACCGGGAAGGGTCTCGTCGAAGTCGTTGATGTCGAACATCATCTGGCGCTCGGGCGAGGCGAACACGCCGAAGTTCGACAGGTGGGCGTCGCCGCAGAGCTGGACGTTGAGGCCGGAGCGCGGGGTGGCCGCGAGGTCCGAGGCCATGATGAGCGCGGCGCCCCGATAGAAGGTGAACGGCGACACGAGCATCCGCCCGTACCGGATCGGGACGAGCTCGGGGACGCGCGCCTCGGCCTGCTCCTCGAGCAGCGTAACCGGGTCGGGCCGGCTGGCCTCGGGTTCCCAGGCCCCATGGCCGGACCTCGGCACCTCGTTCCGCGCGGCCTTGCCCCGGGCGACCCGTTCCTCGGGGGTGAGGTGCGCGACCTTCCGTGCGTGAGCCGCCGGGAGCGTCCCGCCCCCCGCCTGCGCAGTCGGCCCCGCGGCGCTCTTCGAGCGCCCGGAGCCCGCGCGTCCTCTGTCGGTGCTGGACATGGTCATCGTCGCCTCTCTCGATGGGTGGATCTCGAGGCCACGCGCCGGCCGGCTCGCTGCGTCAGACGTTCGTCGGAGATTCCGTCTCACCCTCTCGCACGCGTTTTCGGACGGGTGGTTGCTGAAGGATGGCGGGCCCTCCGGTCAGGGTCATCATCTGGAAGGGATGATTCGATCGCCCCCGCCGGCAGCGGGCACGCCGGCGCGGGTTACGAGTGCGGCGGATCGACGGTTTCGAGGTCGGCGTCGACGTCGTAGCCGATCGCGAGGGAGATCGCTCGCGCGGCCGAGACGACCTTCGCCGACCCCACGATCGGTGCGACGGCGATCAGCGCGCCGACGATCTCGTCGAGGGTTGCCCCGCAACCGAGCGCCATCGACGTGTCGGCCTGATAGGAGGCGGTCGAAGCATCGACCGCGATCAGGCGAGCCGAGGCGAGCCAGCGCCCGCGTCTTCGGGTCGAGCCCGGAGGTCCTGCCGCCCTCGCGCTGCACCGAAAGGGTCTCCTCGACGAGAACCTCATCGTTCATCGCCAGTCTCCGGAGCGTCTCCCGGCAGTTCCGCTCGGCCAAACCGTCCGTCCCTCCCTGGGGATGAGCATCGAACGACCCTCGTTGCATTCCCCCCCATCGGCGAGCGGACGTCATCCTCCGGCTCGGATGAACGTCATGGGGCCGGAGCGCGGCGGTAGCGCGCGCCCGTGTGCTCGGACTCTGGACCATTGACCGATCCAACTTTGAGTTGATCCGGGCTCGACCGAGGTTCCGGTTCCTCCCAAACGGATGATGCGGCCGGAGCCGCCCGACGGGTTGACTCACCGAGCGTGATGGGGAAGCCGGCAGTCCGGCACCGACGAGCAGGCCGGCCCGCGGCCCAAGAGGAGGCCACGTGGCCAAGGTGAAGGGGGACGCGGGGGCGAAGCCGGCCAAGAAGCCGCTCCCGGTGCTACAGGGCATCCTGCCGATCGACAAGCCGCGGGTGTCGACCGACATCCTGGCCGGCATCACGCTGGCGGCGCTCGGGATCCCCGAGGTCATGGGCTACGCCAACATCGCCGGGATGCCGGTCGTCACCGGCCTGTACACGATCCTCATCCCCATCGCCGTGTTCGCCCTCCTGGGCTCGTCCCGGCACCTGGTGGTCGGAGCGGACTCGGCCTCGGCGGCGATCCTGGCCGCGGGGCTGGCGGGCATGGCGGCCACGGGGTCCGCCCAGTACGTCGCCCTGGCGAGCCTCACCGCCCTCATCACCGGCGTCATCCTCATCGTCGCCCGTCTGGTCAAGCTGGGCTTCCTGGCGGACTTCCTGTCGCGGACCGTGCTGATCGGGTTCCTCACCGGCGTCGGCATCCAGGTGGCCATGGGCCAGCTCCCCGGGGTGCTCGGCGTCCCCGGCGGCACCGGCGGGACGCTCTCGAAGTTCTGGGGGACGATCCAGCAGATCCCCGACACGAGCGTGACCACGCTGGCGGTCTCGCTCTCGGTGCTGGCGGTGATCATCGGGTCCAAGGCCATCAACCCCAAGATCCCGGGCGCGCTGATCGCGGTGG
>DATLUW010000379.1:0-2126 GCA_035577825.1 Actinomycetota bacterium
CACCAGGCGGAACCGCTCGACCTTCCCCCCACCCGAGCGCGGGTTCATGATCAGGACGGGCCGCTCGGCCGGGGACGCGGCGGCGACCATGGCCATCAGGCTCTCCTCGCCCGACGGGCGGAGGGCCACCCGGGCAGCGGCGACCGACACGCCCGCGGCCGCGACGCCGGTGGCGATCCGCCACCAATCGGCGTCGGCCGCCAGGACCAGGGCGACGAACCCGGCCAGCGACGCCGCGAGGACGACGATGGCGGCGGTCCGCGCGCCCCGCGACCGGGTCACCACGTACCACCCGGCCACCCCGAGCACGGCAAGGCAGACGACGGCCCCGAGGACGAGGCCGAGGTTCCGGGTCACGCCGATGACCACCGTGACGATCGCGACGGCGAGCGCGGCGAGGGCCGTGACGGCCGCGACGCGCCGCGCGCCCTCGACGCGGCCCCGGTCGGTCGACGTGGTCATGCGGCTCGGCTGCGCACGGCGTCGATCAGGCCGACGGGGCTTCCCCGCCCCCGCCCCCGTGGAGCGCCTCCTGCAGCTCGCGCTCGGTCTCCTTCGAGAGCGACGACTTGAGGACCGTGCCGCCGAACTTGCTGAGCGCCTCGACCGCCTTGTCCGGCGTGACCTTCTCCACCACGACGAACAGCGCCGACGTGCCCGGGGTCAGCATGTCGCGAACCTGGGCGATGAACTCCTTGTCGAGCCCCGACTTCTCGATCTTGCCCATGATCGCGCCGAGCCCGGCCCCGATGGCCATCCCGAAGAACGGGACGAAGAACAGGATCCCGAACAGGAACCCCCAGAACAGCCCCCAGGTCGTCCCCTCGCCGACCATGTGGTGGTTGGTCGTGACCCGGATCTTGCCCGCCTGGTTCCGCACGATCGCGGCGATCGCGTCGGGCTCGACGATCAGGTCCTCGGCGAGGCGCTCCACCTCGTCCATCGCGGCGAGCGCGGTGGTCTCGTCGGGGTAGCCGATCGCGACGAGGTCTGCCATGTGCCTCCTCCTTCGTCGGTTGGGCCCGGCGGGCTAGCGGGTGTCGAGCTCGCGCCCGTGGACGACCAGCGCGTAGATCACGAGGACGTCGAGCGCGATCATCAGCACCGACCACACGGGAACCGCGTTCGTGAACGCGATCTGGGTGATCGCGTTGACGCCCACGACGATGACGCCCATGGCGCGGGCCCACGTCCGTCCGCGGAACAGTCCGAAGCCCGCCACCAGCATGAACAGCCCGACGATCAGGTGGATGACGCCCCACCCGTGGGGCCCGACCGCGAACAGGCTCTTCGGCGGGGTGGTGAACCACGACTCGTCGAACAGCGCGACGCACCCCATCATCAGCGTGAAGATCCCGACCAGGATGATGATGCCGGACGCGAACAGAATCAGGCCGCCCCAGGCGCCGACGGGCTCCTTGCCGGCAAGCCGGTCGCCCGTCTCGTCGTAGTCCCTCCGGGACATGACACCTCCCCTTCCGGTGGTCCCCCCGGGCCGCGGCGGTCGTGCCGCACCCGTTCGCCGGTCCCGGTGCATCGCATCCGGCGACCCGCGGGGGGTCATCGTGCCGTTGGGATGAACTTCCCCGCGGCGCGACTGCCGGGTTCCTCCGGCTCCCGGGCGGCCGTCGCCAGGGCCTCCTGCAGGTCGTGCCCCCGCGTCCCGGCCGGACGCCGCCAGGTGCCGTCGGGGCGCAGGTCCCAGGCGAGGACGTCATCGGCGAGAGCGAGCTCGAGGATCTCGTCGAGCCTCGCCCGGAGCGCCGGGTCCACCACGGGGGCGAGCGCCTCGATCCGTTCGTCGAGGTTCCGCGGCATGAGGTCCGCGGACCCGATCAGGTGGCGGGCGTCCGGCCCACGGCCGAACCGGAAGATCCGCGAGTGCTCCAGGTACCGGCCGATGATCGAACGAACCCGGACCCCCTCGGAGCGGCCGCGGATGCCGGGGCGCAGGCAGCATGTGCCCCGGACCACCAGGTCGACCTCGGCGCCGGCCTGCGAGGCGGCGCACAGCTCGGCGATGATCCCCCGGTCGACAAGGTGGTTCACCTTGATCGCGATGGCCCCGCCGGGGCGCGCCTGACCCCCGATCAGGTCCACCAGCGCCGTCCGCAGCCCGGCCGGTG
>DATLUW010000380.1:0-4550 GCA_035577825.1 Actinomycetota bacterium
TCGAAGGCCGGCCAGCCCCGGAACCCGAGTTGGTCATCCGGCTTCGGTGTTCCGGTGGTCCAGCCCGTGGTCGCGAGCGATCCGTCGTTCAGGCGTCCGCCCTCCAGCGCCTTGGCGACGGGCCTCAGAAGGTTGGCGTGGGCGTTCCCATGGATCGTGAGGCACGATCCGATGTCCTCGACCGGCCCGTGCATGTGCCCGGCCAGCAGATCGCCGAAGCCGGCCTGGGCCATCGGGTGGCAATGGATGTCCGCCCATCCCCAGAGTGGTGGGTGGTATGGAGGCGGACGCTTGTCGAGCAATCGAACGTGATCGACGAGGAGCCGTCTCGGGTCCTTGACGCTCGCTGCCACACGCAACCGCACCTTCGCCATGGCACCGAGAAGGCTGTGTTTCCCCCCGGCGCCGACCAGATCCCAGGAGGCCTCATGCAGCACATCCGACCCAAACGGCGTTGCGACTCGGACGGCGACGTAGCCGTCGGCATCCGGCTTGTCGAGGGCTTTGACACCGGCGGCTTGAGCGGCCTTGAACGGCACCCGCAGCTCCAGCGCCACGCCGCCGCCGGCGCTGCCGCCCAGGCGATAGACCAAGAACCGGCTCGAGATCTTGAAAGGACTCGAGTCGAGGATCCCCGGGTCCCGCGTCACCACACGGATCAGATAACCGCCGTGCTGCCCGATCGGAAAGGCCGTATGCCAGTAGTCCCCGCCGATGCTGACCAGCGGCTTGCTATCGATCTCGACGTCGCGGGCGCCGATGTCCGCAGCCGAAACGGGCTGACCGGCGAACGCGTTCCCCGAGACGACCCGCCAGGCCGTCAGCCCCTGTTCGAAGTCGCCGTTGATGATGGCCGCCGGAGGCATCCGGTCCGGGTCTCCCTCCCCGCCTCCCTGCAACAGCGGGCCCAGTCAATGCCTCCCCGATGGGGAAGTACATCGGTCGATCGGGGGACACGCGTGGAGCACCGTGGCCCGCCGCTTCGAGGTCGAGCAGTCGCCGCGGGCTGGACCGGTCCGAAGAACTGTCGGGAGTCAGCGTGGAGTAGCTTTTCAGGAGGCCGCCCGCCGGGCGGCCATGATCGTCTCGCGCCCGCGATCGTGGTGAACCTTGCGCGTGACGGCCACGGACCTCCCTGTTCGAAGAATCGCCAAGGGTGCCACGCCGACCTGGTTGCGCGTCACGTCAGCGCGATCTCACGGATTCGGCGTGTGCCGCGTTCTTCTCCGGTGCGACACTCCCCCCGAAGGCGGTGCAACAAAATGAAGACGACGGCGACCATCGAATCCCCGATCGGTGACCTGGTGCTCGTGCACACCGACGGCGTGCTGAGCGAACTCCACATGCGCGAGCCGGTCCCTTCGCGGCAGCAGGCGCCGCCGGGTTTCGAGCAGGTGATCCATGAGCTCGACGAGTACTTCCGCGGCGAGCGCATCGAGTTCACCGTCCCGATTGCGCCCACGGGCAGCGAGTTCCAGATGCGCGTGTGGGAGCAGCTGCTGCGGATCCCCTACGGCGAGACGCGGTCGTACGGCGAGATCGCGCGGGGGCTCGGCGACCCCGGCCTCGCGCGGGAGGTCGGATGGGCGAACGCCCGCAACCCGATCGCAATCATCGTTCCCTGCCACCGCGTGATCGGGAGCGATGGCTCGCTCACCGGATACGCCGGCGGGCTCGATCGCAAGCGCCACCTGCTCGACCTCGAATCCGGCCGCAGGTCCCTGTTCGCCGCAATAACGTCGCGGTGACGCGGCGGTGAAAGCCTGCGGCATGGTGCGGATTCATCAGCCTGCCAGGGAGAGCGCGCGGACCGCTCAAGGCGGCGTCGTCGGAGCGGTGCGGCCCGGCCGCGGATCGTTGGCGCGCGCGGGCCCGCTCCGGCCCCCTCGGCTGACCCTGGGGCGGCGGGGAGATCGGCTCGAGTCCCACGCGCAACGGATCGCTGGGCGCATCCAGTCGTCCCTTCCCGTGGACGGCGAAGTCGAGTCGCTGTCCCATGTCAGGCCGTCAGCGAATCCCGGAAACGCGGTCTCGGACGATGTTGCCGGCCGAATTCAGGGCATGCGCGGGACGGGTCGGGCGATTCCCGATCCCCTGAGGACGGCCATGGAGACGCAGCTCCGCCACGACATCAGGAACGTTCGGATACACACCGGAACCGAGTCTGAGTCGGTCAACCACGCACTCGGCACGAACGCGGTGACGCTCGGGAGCGACATCTTCCTCGGCCGAGGACGGTCCGACCTCACCTCCGGCGACGGCAGGCGGCTGCTCGCGCACGAGGTCGTCCACACGATTCAGCAGGGAGACTCCGAGCACACCCTTCAGGCCGACTTCGCCATCGAGCCGACCACCCCATCGAGGGCCGTTCGCACACTGACAGCTGCCGAAATCCAGGCCGCGATCACCTACAACCAGGCGAGGCATACCGACGCGGCAGAGATCTCCCTCATTCGCGACATCCTGGGCATCGCCAAGACTCCGGCGGTCATCGACGAGGACTTCGTTCAGGCGGTGGTCCGGTACCAGGCCTCGTTCGGCTTGCCCATGGACGGCAGGCTCGGTCATGCGACGGCCGATCGCCTCGCCAAGGAGATCATCGGCGAGGCCCAGATGCCCGGGCCGTTGGGAAGCCTCGCCCCCGAGTTCTCGCTCACGCCCGCGATCAGGGCCTTGATCGCCGCGAACAACAAGACGTACACGGACTACAAGGCCGCCATTCAGGGAGCAACGATGATCCAGCAGCACGTCACCCTGCAGGATCAGCAACTCCTGACCGACCTGAAGGGCCAACTCTCCTGGAACAACTGGGCCCGGTGCATCGAGTTGCTGGGGCGACAGGCACCCACGGGCGACGACATGATCCAGAACGCCACGGTCCGCGCCGCTCTTGTGGCCGCGTTCGCCGCCTCCAACGCCGCCGTGACGATCTGGCCGACGCACGATCCTGCCGCGGTGGGGAACGCATGCAACCCCCCACCCGCCGGGGCACCCCCCACAACCGCGCACGAAGAGGGCGGATTCGTCTACCTGAACCTCATCACCGGCGACTTGGCCACCCGGCGAGTCGTTGCCGGCGGGCAGGCCGCCCTCACGCTGACCGCACCGGCGGCCGTGGCCAACTCGATCGTCGTGGGCGGCTTCCACACCCATCCGAACGTCGGCGCTTGCTGGGGGGCGCCCTTCTTCAGCGGGGCAGATATCACGTGGTCGACGACCAACGCTGTTCCCCTGCTGATGCGCGGGGCGTTTCCAGCCGTCGCCAACCAAACCAACCATGCAACAGGCACCGCCCGAGCTCACCTTGCGGGTCCGCAAGGACTCCCCGGCGTGGGCGGCGCGCTCGCACCCCAGTCGCCGCTGGATGTCGACTACGATGAGCTTTAGGCTCGGATTGTTCTCGAAGCCACGGGGGCCCGGATGATCAACCGTCGGATTTCCGAGCAGGACGCAGTGGCGATCGCGGCCGACAACGCTCGGAGGGTGTACCGAGATCTCTCCGTCTACCGCGTGGTCGTGTCGCTGATCGACGACGACTGGCACGTCGACTATGAATTGACGGACCCGAACATGGTCGGAGGCGGCCCTCATTATGTGATTTCCGCCGAGACCGGCGAAATCACGTCGTACCGATACGAGCAATAGTTCGCCAAAGCGGCGCGGGAGGACTTCTTGGCCGAGATCGAGCTCTACGAGCTCATCGAGAACCTGCGGAGCGAGCTCACCAAGGCGCGGCGCGCGGGTGAGGGCGAGGAGCTTCGGTTCGAGATCGGCCAGGTCGAGCTCCAACTGTCGGTGGCGGTGACGAAGGAGGCGGAGGCCTCGGGCGGCGTCAAGTTCTGGGTGTTGGAGCTCGGCACCGACGCCACCGCGACATCGGCAGCAACGCAGCAAATGACGCTCACCCTCACGCCGCAACTCGCCGGAGGCGGGAAGGCACTCGTCTCGGGTGAGGCTGCGCGAGGAGAGCACTAGCGCCGAGAGGGCGCGCGCGATGGACGCGAGCCGCATCGCCCGGGTCGTCGTGAAGGACGGGTCGGGCGCATGGCTCCGGATCGGAAGCGGCTACCGCGTGAGCTCGACGGCGATCCTCACCGCCGCCCACGTCCTCGGCGACGCGAAAAGCGAATCCGTCGAGGTCAGTCTCGACGTCGGGGGCGACGGCGAGTGGACGTCCCCGGTCCTCGATCTGTGGACGAGTCCAGGTGACGCCGACATCGGGGTCGTCGCCATCGACGCCACCGAGGACGAAGGGATCACGCCGGCGCTCTTCGGACGCGTTTCCCGAGACCGCGACGCCGTGCTCGGGTTCACCGCCGCGGGGTTTCCGCGCTGGAAGCTCAGGGACGATGACGAATCCGGACCGTTCCGGGACCTCGAGCAAGCCCACGGATACGTCCCCGTGTTGTCCAACCGCCGCGAGGGAACGCTCGGCCTCGAGCTCGACGGGCCCCCAGGCCGGGATCCGGAACCCGAGCATTCGCCGTGGGAGGGGATGTCGGGCGCCGCGGTGCTGGTCGGCGACCGGGTCGTCGGGATCGTCGCGGAGC